>NZ_JBEOYO010000024.1:0-136530 GCF_040297125.1 Streptomyces sp. NPDC001868
ACGCCCGGTTACATTCCGAACCCGGAAGCTAAGCCTTACAGCGCCGATGGTACTGCAGGGGGGACCCTGTGGGAGAGTAGGACGCCGCCGAACAATCTTTGGAAAGGACCCCTGGTCCCAGCGTTCAGCTGGGACCAGGGGTCCTTTTGTTTCTAGAATGCTTGCAGTACCGAAGACAGGAGTCACCATGTCCACCAACTCTCCCGACGATCGACCGGAGCGCGACCAGCGGCGACGGGACAGTGGTGACCGTGGTGGCTATCGCGGTGGACCGCGCCGGGACAACGAGCGCCGCGACAACGACCGTGGTAGCTACGGCAGGCGCGACGACCGCGGAAGCGGCGGCCCCCGTAGCGACGACCGACGTGGTGATGACCGCGGTCGAGGTGACGACCGCGGTGGCTTCCGTCGCGATGAACGCCGTGATGACCGCGGTGGCTTCCGCCGCGACGACAGCCGTGGCGACAACCGCGGTGACCAGCGTGGCGGCGGTGGATTCCGTGGACGGGACGACCGTCGTGACGGCGACCGTGGGCCCCGTCCCGCGTTCCGACGCGACGAGCGTCCTGGCGGCACCGGGGGACCCGGCGGCTCCGGAGGCCCGCGTCGTGACGACCGCGATCGCGACCGTGGCTTCCGGCGGGACGGGGACCGGCCGGCCTTCCGCCGTGACGACCGCCGCGATGACCGCCGCGATGACCGGCGTGACGAGCGTCGCGACGGCGACCGTGGTGGCTTCGTCCGTCGCGACGACCGCCCCCCGTTCCGCCGCGACGACCGCAGGGACGACCGTAGGGACGACCGGCGCGACAGCGGTGACCGTGGCGGCTTCCGCCGGGACGACCGTGACCGGGACCGTGGGTTCCGCCGGGACGACCGCCCCGACCGTCCCGACCGCCCCGTTCGTCGTGAGGGCGACCGTCCCACGTACCGCCGTGATGACGACCGTGGTGGCTTCCGCCGCGACGACAACCGTGGCGACACCCGTGGCGGCGAGCGCACCGGCGGGTTCCGTGGGCGTGACGACCGAGGCGGCCGTGACGACCGGCGTGGGGACGACCGCGGTGGGCGTCCGCCCTTCCGCCGCGACGATCGGCGTGACGACTCCAGGCGGGACGACCGCCGGGACGGGGACCGCCCCGCGTTCCGCCGTGATGACCGCCGGGACGGGGACCGGCCGGCCTTCCGTCGCGACGATCGCCGCGATGACCGCAGGGACGACAGGCGGGACGACCGTCCCGTTCGTCGTGAGGGCGACCGTCCCACGTACCGCCGTGATGACGACCGTGGTGGCTTCCGCCGCGACGACAGCCGTGGCGACACCCGTGGTGGCGAGCGCAGCGGCGGGTTCCGTGGGCGTGACGACCGCGGCGGCCGTGACGACCGGAGCCGTGGTCCCCGGCGGGACGACCGTGGCGGTCGGCCCACCGGTGGTTTCCGTGGCCGGGACGACCGTCGGGGCGATGACCGGCGTGACGACCGGCGCGGTGGCGGATTCCGTGACGAGCGTGACCGGGACCGGGAGCCGATCAAGCGGCTGCCGATCCCCGAGGACGTCACGGGCGACGAGATCGACAAGGACGTACGCCAGGAGCTGCTGAGCCTGCCCAAGGGGCTGGCCGAGGAGGTCGCCAAGAACCTGGTGATGGTCGCCCGGCTCATCGACGAGGAGCCCGAGAGCGCCTACGGGTACTCGCGGGTGGCTCTGCGACTGGCCTCGCGCGTGGCCGCCGTACGGGAGGCCGCCGGCTTCGCCGCGTACGCGAACCAGAAGTACAGCGAGGCGCTCGCGGAGTTCCGGGCGGCCCGGCGGATGACCGGCAATGTCGACCTGTGGCCCGTCATGGCCGACTGCGAGCGTGGTCTCGGGCGGCCCGAGAAGGCGCTGGACATGGCCGGTGCGCCCGAGGTGCACAAGCTGGACAAGGCCGGTCAGGTCGAGATGCGGCTCGTGGCGGCCGGCGCCCGGCGTGACATGGACCAGCTCGACGCGGCCATCGTGACGCTGCAGAGCCCGGAGCTGGCCTCCAACTCCGTACAGCCGTGGACCGCGCGCCTGCGGTACGCGTACGCCGACGCCCTGCTCGCGAACGGGCGTGAAGGCGAGGCGCGCGAGTGGTTCGCCAAGGCTGTCGAGGCCGACAAGGACGGCAGCACGGACGCGTCGGACCGGCTCGCGGAGATGGACGGTGTCGAGTTCGTCGACGCCCTCGGCGACGACGAGGTCGACGAGGCGCCGCAGGACACGTCCCCGGTCGCGGACCACACCGCTCCCGAGGACACCGTCGAGGACAGCAAGGACCTCGACCTCGACGAGGACGAGATCGAAGACCAGCTCGAGGACGAGCTCGAAGACGAGGACGAGCTTGATGACGAGCTCGAGGACGACGACACCGACGTCCCGGACGTCAAGGATGTCCCGGACGTCAAGGCCGTCAAGGACGTCGCCGACGACAAGGACTGACGTCCGGCAGAGTCGGACACGGAGTCGGAGTCGGAGTTTGTGACAGTGAAGGGCGGGATCCCGTGCAGGGATCCCGCCCTTTCGCATGTCCGGGCAGAGTTCTCAGAGTTCCAGCGCCCGCAGCACCAGCCCCGACGCCGGCTTCGGGCCGAACGACGTGGACTTGCGGGGCATGGTGACGCCCTGGCGGGCGAGGTCGCGTACGACCTCCTCGCGGACCGGGTGCATGAGGACGGCCGTGCCGCCGTCGCGTTCGGCCTTCTCGACGGTGGCGGCCGTGTCGTGGATGTAGGCGACATGGGCCGGGGAGTCCTCGGGGATGTGCCACACCTGGTCGAGGAGGGTGGCGTGCAGGACCGTCGCGTCGAGGGTGCGCCAGGCGGCAGGGCGGTCGGCGGGGATCGTACGGGCCAGGAGATCCGGGTCCGGGCGGTCGACCAGGTGGAAGGCGCCGTCGCCCGCGAGCAGGAAGGCGTTGCCGGCGGCGGCCGCGTCCGCCAGGGACTCCAGGGCCTCGGGGAGCGGGACGTCGAGGGAGCGTACGCGGAACAGGCCGGTCAGGGCGGTGAGGGCGTCGCGGACGGGGAGTTGGTGGAGGAGGCGGTGGATCGCGCGGACGCGGAGGGGGTAGCGGGCGGTGTCCACGAGGAGGACCAGGCCGTAGTCCCAGGGGCTGGGGGAGGGGTGCTCCGCGCGGAGGCGGAGGTAGGTCGCCCAGCGGTGGTGGCCGTCGGCTATCAGGGCCTGGTGATGGGCGAGGTCCGACTGGATCTCGGCGAGGTCGGCGGGGTCGGTGACCGCCCAGAGGCGGTGGCTGAAGCCGTCCTCCGTGGTCGTGGCGAAGAGCGGGGCGCGCCGTGTGGTGCGCTCGATCACGGCTGTCGCCCCTGCCGTGGCGCCGTTGCCCCGGTAGGTGAGGAGCAGGGGCTCCATGTTGGTGGAGGTGGCGCGCATCAGGCCCGCGCGGTCCGCGATGACGTGCGGGATGACGTCCTCGTGGGGGAGGACCACGCCGGCGGTGGGCTCCGAGAGGCGCAGGGCGCCTATCAGGCCGCGCTGGAGGATGCTGCCGTCCGCCTGCTCGTAGACGTAGAGACCGGGCTCCGTGTCGGGGGCGAGGACACCGTCGGCGAGCCAGCGCCGCAGGGTGTCGGCCGCCTGTTCGTCGCGGGCGGCGGGCGTTCTGGCCTGGGGGAGTATGAGGCGGACGATGTTGTGTGGATCAGCGGATTCGAGGTGGAGCAGACCGTCCGGCCGTACGACCACGTCGTACGGCGGTGATGTCACGGCGGCCAGGCTGCCGACCCGGTCGGGGTCGTAGCGAAGCCCCCGGAACGGGGTCAGTTCGAGGCCGCTGCGCGCCGGGATCTCCTCCGCGGGACCTGCGTAGTTCATTGATGCATCGTATGGGTGTCAGTGCCGTGAGGGATGATCGGAGAAAGCGACCTAACCGATTGTTGACCGAGCGGGCGGCCAAGGGGCGACCGAGGGGCAACGGACGGACCGGTGGACCGAGCGAGGAGCGGAGTGCGATGAGCCAGGCAGTCAGGACACGGCCCGACGGGAGTGGGCAGGCCCTGAGCGAGGCGTACGACACGGCGCTGCTCGATCTGGACGGGGTGGTGTACGCGGGCGGCAGCGCGATCGCGTACGCCGTGGAGTCCCTGGGGACGGCGCGCGCGGGCGGGATGCACCTCGCGTACGTGACGAACAACGCGCTGCGGACGCCCGACACGGTGGCCGCGCATCTCACGGCGCTCGGGATACCGACCGAGGCCGGCGATGTCATCACCTCGGCGCAGGCCGTGGCCCGGCTGATCAGCGAGCAGCTGCCCGCCGGTGCGCGGGTGCTGGTCATCGGCGGTGAGGGGCTGCGGGTGGCGCTGCGTGAGCGGGGGCTGGAGCCGGTCGAGTCGGCGGACGACGATCCGGCGGCCGTGGTGCAGGGGTACGGCGGTCCCGATCTGCCCTGGGGGCGGTTCGCGGAGGCCAGCTTCGCCATCGCGCGCGGGGTGCCGTGGTTCGCGTCCAACACCGACCTGACGATTCCGAGCGCGCGGGGCATCGCACCCGGGAACGGGGCGGCGGTGCAGGTCGTCCGGATCGCGACCGGGGCCGAGCCGCAGGTGGCGGGCAAGCCGCTGCCGCCGATGCACCGGGAGACGATCCTGCGGACCGGCGCCGAGCGGCCGTTGGTGGTCGGGGACCGGCTGGACACGGACATCGAGGGCGCGTTCAACGGCGAGGTCGACTCGCTGCTCGTGCTCACCGGCGTGACCGACGGCGCGCAACTGCTGGCCGCGCCCCCGCAGCACCGGCCGACGTATGTCGACGCCGATCTGCGGGGCATGCTCACCGGACAGCCGGAGGTCGTCGAGGCGGGCGCAGGCTTCCGCTGCGGCGGCTGGACTGCGACCGCCGGCGCGGATCGGCTGGAACTGGACGGCGAGGGCGAGGCCCTGGACGGGCTGCGGGCGCTGTGCGCGGCGGCCTGGACGGCTGCCGGGGAGGGCTCGTGCGAGCTGGACGGGGGGAAGGCTCTGGCGCGGCTGGGGTTGTGAGGGTTCGGGGTACTCGGGGTACGCGGGACACCTGGTGCTGTGCGGGGCGCGTGGTTCGTGGCTCGTGCCAGCGAGCCGCCCACCGTACGGCCGGTAGGGCCCGTACGCCGTTTCGGTGTTCGCGGACGCGATCAAGCCGGAAGGGGAGGATAGGCTAACCTAACCGGGTGTTGGTCGACAGTCCTCCTGAACCGAGCGCGGAGACCGCCCCCGCGCCCCCGAACCGCCGGGCGATACGTGTCGTCGGGCTCCTCGTGTCCCTCGTGATCCTCTTCCTGGTCGCCCTGGCGAGTATCGCGATCGGTGCGAAAGAGCTGTCCTTGGAGCAGGTCTGGCACGGCCTGTTCGAGGACACGGGGACCTACGGGGACGCCGTCGTCGGAGAACGGATCTCACGCACCCTCCTCGGACTGCTCGCCGGCGCCGCGCTCGGCCTCGCCGGGGCCGTGCTCCAGGCGCTCACCCGGAACCCGCTGGCCGACCCGGGACTGCTCGGCATCAACGCGGGCGCGTCCGCGGCCGTGGTCACCGCCATCACCTACTTCGGTGTCACCTCGCTGAGCGGATATGTGTGGTTCGCGTTCGCGGGTGCCGCCGTCGTCGGGGCGCTGGTCTGGTTCCTCGGCGGCAGCCGGGGCGCGACGCCGGTACGCCTCGCGCTCGCGGGCACGGCCATCAGCGCCGCCCTCTACGGCTATCTGCAGGCCGTGATGATCATGGATGACGCGGCGCTGTCCAAGATGCGCTTCTGGACGGTCGGTTCGCTGGCCTCGGCGACCGACGAGACCATCACCCAGGTGCTGCCGTTCCTGGCCGTCGGCACGGTCGTCGCGCTGCTGCTCGCCCGGCCGCTGAACGCGATGGCCATGGGCGACGACACCGCCCGCGCGCTCGGGGCCGACCTCAACCGCACCCGGGCTCTCTCCATGGCCGCCGCCACCGTGCTCTGCGGTGCCGCGACCGCCGCCTGCGGGCCGATCGTCTTCGTCGGGCTGATGGTCCCGCACGTCGTACGGTCCTTCACCGGGCCCGACCTGCGCTGGATCCTGCCGTACGCGACCGTCCTGTCGCCCGTGCTGCTGCTCGGCGCCGATGTCCTCGGCCGCATGGTGGCGCGGCCCGCGGAGCTCCAGGTCGGCATCGTCACCGCGATCCTCGGCGGACCGGTCTTCATCTTTCTCGTACGACGGCGGAGGACGGCGCAGCTGTGAAGACGCAGGTCATGAGGAAGACGAGCAGTGCGGGGAAGACGGACGGCGCGGGGGAGGCGGAGGTCGTGAGCGAGCGCGGCGCGCGCAACCGCGCGGTCCGTACTCCCGGTGGGCTGTCGGTCCGGCTGGACGTACGGGCGTTCGTCGTCGTCGCCCTGCTGCTGGTGGCGGCGCTGACCGCGAGTGTCGTCCTGATCGGCACCGGCGACTTCCCGATCCCGGCCGGCGACGTACTGAAGACGCTGCTCGGCGACGGCGACGCGGGCCAGGAGTTCATCGTCAACGAACTGCGGCTGCCCCGGGTCCTGGTCGGGCTCCTGGTCGGGGCCGCGCTCGGACTCGGCGGGGCCCTGTTCCAGTCCATCTCCCGCAATCCGCTGGGCAGTCCGGATGTGCTCGGCCTCTCCCAGGGCGCGACCTCCGGGGCGCTGGTCGTCATCGTGCTGTTCTCCGGCAGCGCGAGCCAGGTGGCGCTCGGGGCCCTCGCCGGCGGTCTGGTCACCGGCCTCGCGATCTACGCGCTGGCGTGGAAGCGGGGCGTGCACGGCTATCGGCTGGTGCTGGTCGGTATCGGTGTCTCGGCGATCGTCACGGCGGTCAACGGCTATCTGATCACCAAGGCCGACCTCGTCGACGCGGCCCGCGCGGTCGTCTGGATGACCGGCTCCCTCAACGGCCGTGACTGGCAACAGGTCTGGCCGCTGCTGATCATGTGCGCGATCCTCGTGCCGCTGGTGCTCGGCAACGCGCGCGGGCTGCGGATGATGGAGATGGGCGACGACGTGTCGTACGCCCTCGGGGTGAGCGTCGAGCGCGTACGGCTGCTGCTGATGGTGTCGGCCGTGCTGCTCACCGCCGGAGCCACCGCCGCCGCCGGGCCGGTCAGCTTCGTCGCCCTCACCGCGCCCCAGCTCGCCAAACGGCTCACCCGCTCACCGGGCCCGAACATGGTGCCCGCGATGTGCATGGGCGCGACCCTGCTGATCGTCGCCGACTGGGCCTCGCAACGGGCGTTCGGGGCCGACCAACTGCCCGTCGGTGTCGTCACCGGCGTGCTCGGCGGCGTCTATCTGCTGTGGCTGCTGGTCACCGAGCGGAAGGCCGGGCGGATATGAACGAGAACGACAGCGCGTCGGCGCACGGACACGACAGCGCGTCGGCGCACGCGAACGACAAGAGGAGCACTGTGAACCGCCTGTCCGCCGAGAACGTCACCCTCGCCTATGACCAGCGGGTCATCGCCGAGCAGCTGTCGGTGGAGATACCCGACAACTCGTTCACCGTGATCGTCGGCCCCAACGCCTGCGGCAAGTCGACACTGCTGCGAGCCCTGTCCCGGATGCTGAAGCCGTCCCAGGGGCGGGTGCTGCTCGACGGGAACGTCATCCAGTCGATGCCCGCCAAGAAGGTCGCCCGGACGCTCGGTCTGCTGCCGCAGTCGTCGATCGCCCCCGACGGGATCACCGTCGGCGACCTCGTGGGCCGCGGCCGGTATCCGCATCAGGGGCTGCTGCGGCAGTGGTCCACCGAGGACGAGCGGATCGTCCGGGAGTCGATGGAGTCGACCGGGGTCGCCGAGCTGGCCGACCGTTACGTCGACGAGCTGTCCGGCGGCCAGCGCCAGCGCGTCTGGATCGCCATGGCGCTCGCCCAGCAGACCCCGCTGCTGCTGCTCGACGAGCCGACCACCTTCCTCGACATCCAGCACCAGATCGACGTCCTCGACCTGTGCGCCGAACTCCACGAGGAGCGGGGCCGCACCCTGGTCGCGGTGCTGCACGACCTCAACCACGCGGCCCGCTACGCCACCCACCTCATCGCCCTGCGCGGCGGCGCGGTGATCGCCGAGGGCGCCCCCGCCGAGATCGTCACGGCCGAGCTGGTCGAGGAGGTCTTCGGGCTGCGCTGCCAGGTCATCGACGACCCGGAGACGGGGACACCGCTGGTGGTGCCGGCGGCACGCAAGGCGCGCATCGGCACGGAGAAGGAGATGGCGAAGGTGATGGAGAAGGTGGCCGCTACAGAAGCTTCCTGAGCTGGAGCAGGTCCCGGAAGCCCGCCTCCAGCTTCACCCGGCCGGATCCCCAGGCCTTGGCGAAGTTCAGTTCGCCGTCGACCAGGGCCACCAGGTCGTCTCCCGTCATGGCGAGCCGGATCTGGGCCTTCTCGGTGGGCGGCCCCTGAAGGGTGTCGCGCACCTCGATCCGCCCGTCGTGCATACGGCCCACGAAGGTGACGTCGAGGTCCTTGACATGGCAGCTCACCGAGCGGTCGAGGGCCGTCGCCTCGCTCACGTGTCCTTCGGCGCCCGCCATGTTGTCCGAGAGCTTTTCGAGTGCGGCGCGGCACTCCTCAATCGTTGCCATCGCGATCGACGGTACCCCAGAGCTTCGCGGTAGCGTCTGGGCATGAGCGACTCTTTGCCCGAGGTCGAGGCCGGGGTGGAAGCAGTGGTTCCGGAGGTGGCGGCCGGGACGACCGGCGAGCCCGGCCCGTGGTCGGAGCCCCCGGTCGCCGAAGCCGAGGACGACCCCGCCGCCCCGGCCCCGCTGAACGTGCCCCGCACCGCCACCGGCCACCCCGAGGTCGACACCGCCCTCGACCGGCTGGCCGACGCCGACCACCTCGCCACCGACGGCCATGTGGAGGTGTACGAGGATGTACACCGGGGGCTGCGCGACGCGCTCACCGCGCTCGACGCCCGCCCGGGACCACCGGCTCCCACCCGTCACCCGACCACCGCCCCTCAATGAGACCCTTCGGGTCGCACCTATTGATCGCCGTACGAGAGCAGGAGCTGAACCCACCGTGGCAGGAGTCGCACGCCGCCGTCTGGACGCCGAACTGGTCCGGCGGAAGCTCGCGCGGTCGCGTGAGCACGCGAGCCAGCTGATCGCCGCCGGGCGGGTCACCGTCGGCAAGACCGTCGCGACCAAGTCCGCCACCCAGGTGGAGACCGCCGCCGCGATCGTGGTCGTGAGCGATGACAGCGACCCGGAGTACGTGTCCCGGGGCGGGCACAAGCTCGCGGGCGCCCTGGAGGTCTTCGTCCCGCAGGGGCTCGCGGTCGAGGGGCGGCGGGCGCTGGACGCCGGCGCCTCCACCGGCGGCTTCACCGACGTACTGCTGCGGGCCGGAGCCGCGCACGTCGTCGCCGTGGACGTCGGATACGGACAACTCGCGTGGACTCTTCAAAGCGATGAACGCGTCACCGTCAAGGACCGTACGAACGTACGCGAGTTGACGCTCGAAGCGATCGATGGGGAGCCTGTGGATCTTGTCGTGGGGGATCTGTCCTTCATCCCGCTCGGCCTGGTACTGCCCGCCCTGGTGCGGTGTGTGAAACCTGACGCCGATCTGGTGATGATGGTCAAGCCGCAGTTCGAGGTGGGTAAGGAGCGGCTGGGCAGTGGGGGAGTCGTACGGAGTCCGGAGCTGCGCGCCGAGGCGGTGCGCGGGGTGGCCCGGCGCGCCGGGGAACTGGGGCTCGGGGTGAAGGGTGTGACGGCCAGTCCGCTGCCCGGGCCCTCGGGCAATGTCGAGTACTTTCTGTGGCTGCGTGCCGGGGCTCCCGCACTGGACCCGGCCGACGTCGATCGAGCAGTGGCGGAGGGGCCGCGTTGACTCAGGACCGATCTCGAACTGTTTTCCTGCTCACCCACACCGGGCGGCCGGCCGCGATCCGCAGCGCCGAACTCGTCGTCAAGGGGCTGCTCCACCACGGCATCACCGTGCGGGTCCTGGAGCACGAGGCCGAGGACATCCCGGTGCCGGAGGAGGTGGAGCTCGTCAAGGAGGCCACCCCGCAGTGCCTCGACGGGTGCGAGCTGCTCATCGTCCTCGGCGGTGACGGCACGCTGCTGCGCGGCGCCGAGTTCGCCCGTGCGTCCGGGGTGCCGATGCTCGGCGTCAACCTCGGCAGCGTCGGCTTCCTCGCGGAGGCCGAGCGGGACGACCTCGACAAGGTCGTCGACCGGGTGGTGACCAAGTCCTACGAGGTCGAGGAGCGGATGACCGTCGATGTCGTCGTTCATCAGAACGGGGACATCGTCCACACGGACTGGGCGCTGAACGAGGCGGCCGTGCAGAAGGCGGGCGCCGAGAAGCTGCTCGAAGTCGTCCTGGAGATCGACGGGCGGCCGGTGACCGGGTTCGGGTGCGACGGGATCGTCCTGTCGACTCCGACCGGGTCCACGGCGTACGCGTTCTCCGCGGGCGGGCCCGTGGTGTGGCCGGAGGTCGAGGCGCTGTTGATGGTGCCGATCAGTGCGCACGCGCTGTTCGCGAAGCCGTTGGTGACGTCGCCGGATTCTGTGCTGGCGGTGGAGGTTCTGCCACACATTCCGCCGGGGGTGTTGTGGTGTGACGGGCGGCGGACCGTGGAGTTGCCGCCGGGGGCGCGGGTCGAGGTGCGGCGGGGGGCTGTGCCTGTGCGGCTGGCTCGGTTGCATCACGCGTCGTTCACCGACCGGCTGGTGGCCAAGTTCGCTTTGCCCGTTTCCGGGTGGCGGGGGGCTCGGCACTAGCGTCTCGTGGGGGATGGCGGGGACTCGTCGGCGGCCGCGGGTTCGTTGTGGTTGCTCGCGCAGTTCCCCGCGCCCCTGTAGGGCGCGCTGTCGCTCGCCGGAGTGACATTGGGACCGGGGGGCGTCGCGGTCGGCATCCTCGACCTCGTATGGTCGTGTCCGTGTTGGAGGAGATGCGGATACGGTCGCTCGGAGTCATCGACGACGCGGTGGTCGAGCTGTCGCCCGGCTTCACCGCTGTTACGGGTGAGACGGGTGCGGGCAAGACCATGGTCGTCACCAGTCTCGGCCTGCTGCTCGGCGGGCGGGCGGACCCGGCGCTCGTACGGATCGGCGCGAAGAACGCCGTCGTGGAGGGCCGGATCACCGTGCCCGAGGGCGCGGCGGCGGTCGTCCGGGCCGAGGAGGCCGGGGCCGAACTCGACGACGGGGCGCTGTTGATCAGCCGTACCGTCTCCGCAGAGGGACGGTCGCGGGCACACCTGGGCGGGCGTTCCGTCCCCGTGGGCGTGCTCGCCGAGCTGGCCGACGAGCTGGTCGCCGTGCACGGGCAGACCGACCAGCAGGGGCTGCTGAAGCTGTCCCGGCAGCGGGCGGCGCTCGACCGGTACGCGGGCGACGCGGTGGCCGTGCCGCTCACCAAGTACGGCGAGGCCTACCGGCGGCTGCGGGCCGTGGCCGGCGAACTCGACGAGATCGTCACCCGCGCCCGTGAACGGGCCCAGGAAGCCGACATGCTGCGGTACGGACTCGACGAGATCGCGGGCGTCGAGCCGCGGGCCGACGAGGACGTGGAACTGGCCGAGGAGGCCGAGCGTCTCGGGCACGCGGAGGCACTGGCGTCCGCCGCCACGGCCGCGCACGCGGCGCTCGCGGGCAACCCCGAGGACCCGGAGGGCGTGGACGCCACCACGCTCGTCGCGGGCGCACACCGGGCGCTGGAGGCCGTGCGGTCGCACGACCCGGCGCTCGCCGCGCTCGCCGAGCGGATCGGGGAGATCGGGATCCTGCTGGGCGATGTGGCGGGGGAGCTGGCGGGATACGCCGACGACCTGGACGCCGATCCGCTGCGGCTGGCGGCCGTCGAGGAGCGCAGGGCCGCGCTGAACGCGCTGACGCGGAAGTACGGCCAGGACATCGCCTCCGTGCTCTCCTGGGCCGAGCAGGGCGCCCAGCGCCTCACCGCACTCGACGGCGACGACGAGCGGATCGACGAGCTGACCGCCGAGCGGGACGCGCTGCGGGCCGAACTGGGCGGGCTCGCACAGGCCCTGACGGACGCCCGGACGGAGGCCGCCGAACGGTTCGCCGCCGCCGTCACCGCCGAGCTGGCCTCGCTCGCCATGCCGCACGCGCGCGTGTCGTTCGAGATCCGGCAGAGCGACGACCCCGAGGGCGTCGAGGTGGGCGGGCGCACGGTCGCGTACGGGCCGTCCGGTGCCGACGAGGTCGAACTGCTGCTCGCCCCGCACCCCGGTGCGCCGCCCCGGCCCATCGCCAAGGGGGCGTCCGGCGGTGAGCTGTCCCGGGTGATGCTGGCCGTCGAGGTCGTCTTCGCCGGGACGGACCCGGTGCCGACGTATCTGTTCGACGAGGTCGACGCCGGTGTCGGCGGCAAGGCGGCCGTCGAGATCGGCCGACGCCTCGCCAAGCTCGCCAAGTCCGCGCAGGTCGTGGTCGTCACCCACCTGCCCCAGGTGGCCGCCTTCGCCGACCGGCAGCTGCTGGTGGAGAAGACCAACGACGGGTCCGTGACCCGGTCCGGGGTGAAGGTCCTGGAGGGCGAGGACCGGGTGCGCGAGCTGTCACGCATGCTCGCCGGCCAGGAGGACTCCGAGACGGCACGGGCCCACGCGGAGGAACTGCTGGCGGCGGCCCGCGCGGACGCGTAGGGCGCGGCGAGGACCGCCTCATTCACCGCCTCGCTCACTGCCTCGTTCGTCGGCCGGCAGTGAACGAGGCGGTGAATTCGACGGGAATGGGTGGGGCGGGAGGTGTGCCGAGGGGCAACCTCGTGCGGGTGTTCACTCGTGTGGGTGACACTGGGTCCGGGGTTGCCCGGCCCTCCGGCGCCCGCCCCGTCCGGCTGTCCCGGAACACCCTTGCGGCCTGGCATCCTTGGACAGGTACGACGTAGCAGGACGTGTCGCGCGGACCGCACGGAAGCGCTTCGAACGGTCCATCCCCACCGCGGGTACCTTCTGTTCGTTTCTTCGTGACCGTCCGACCCCGAACCAGGAGCCCCGGCCACGTGAGTCACGTGAGCAGCCACTCACCGCACGGCCAGTCGCCGCTGCGAACCGTGCAAGTGCTCGGCGGCGGCAGCGCGGTGAGCAGCGCGCATGTGCGGTCGCTGGCGTCGGGTCTGGTCGCCCGGGGTGTGCGGGTCACCGTGTGCGCCCCCAGTGACGCGGACGGTGTGTACGACTTCACCGGCGTCGGCGCCCACCACGTCCACGTGCCCCGCAGCAGTGACCCGGCCTCGGTGGCCAGCCTGCGCAGCGTCTGCGCGGACGCCGACCTGGTGCACGCGCACGGCCTGCACGCCGGCTTCCGCGCCACCCTCGCGCTCGGTCGGCGCACCACCCCGCTCGTCGTCACCTGGCACACGCGCTCGTACGCGGAGGGGGCGCGGGCGCATCTGCTGCGGCTGCTGGAGCGCCGGGTCGCCAAGGCCGCCGCAGTGGTCCTCGGGACCTCCTCCGACCTGGTCGACCGGGCGCGCAGCCGGGGCGCGCGCGACGCCCGGCTCGCCGCCGTCGCCCTGCCCGCGCCCCGCCGGGCCGACTCCGGTGACGACCCGGACCGGGCCGCCTCCAAGGTCCGGGCCGAACTGGGCGCCACGGACCGCCCGTTGCTCATGGCCGTCGGCACACTCGACCGCCACCGGGGGTACGACACCCTGCTCGACGCCGCCCGGAAGTGGCGCGGCCTCGATCCGGCGCCGCTGGTCGTCGTCGCGGGCGAGGGCCCGCTGCGGAGCGTCCTGCAGCGGCGCATCGAGGACGAGGAACTGCCCGTACGGCTCGTCGGACGGCGCGACGACGTCTCCGAGCTGATCGCCGCCGCCGACCTCGCGCTGCTGCCCGGCGGCCCCGAGGCCCGCTCCGTCCTCGCCCAGGAGGCCCTGCACGCGCGCGTGCCGCTCGTCGCCGCCGCCGTCGGCTCGGTGCCCGATCTGGTCGGCGACGGCGCCGAACTCGTCCCGTACGGCGACGCGGAGGCGCTCGCCACGGCCGTCGTACGCCTCCTCGGCGAGCCCGCCCGCCGTGAGGCCCTGCGGGAACGGGGCATCCGGCAGGCCGCCACCTGGCCGACCGAGGACGAGACGGTGGCCCAGGTGCTCAGCGTCTACGACGAGTTGACGCAGCTGAGGCCCCTCGGCTGACGGGCAGGTGACGGGCACCGGCTCGCACACGGGCCCAGGCACGCGCTCGCGCACGGTCTCGGCTCAGGTGACGTGTCTGCGGGCCCTCAGCGCCAGGCTCAGGGCCAGGACCGCCTGGGGGTCGTCCAGGTCGGTGCCGAGCAGTTCGCCGATGCGGGCGAGGCGGTTGTAGAGGGTCTGGCGGTTGAGGTGCAGCTCGCGGGCGGTCTCCGCCTTGCGGCCGGCGTGCGCGAGATAGGTCTCCAGGGTGGGCAGCAGCGGGGGTTTGGCACGGTCGTCGTGGTCACGGAGGGGACCGATCGCGCGGTCCACGAACGCGGCCAGGTCGGGATGGTCGCGCAGCCGCCACAGCAGCAGGTCGATGTCGAGCCGCCGGGCGTCGTACCAGGGGCGGTCGGCCAGCCCCTGCGCGGCCGTCGCCGTCTCCGCCGCGTGCCGCAGACCCGCCGAGGCGGCCGCCCAGCCGCCGGGCACGCCCACGACCACCACGGGCGGCCGCCCGCCCGGCCGTTGCATCCCGGCCCGCTCCGCGCCGGCCCGCAACGCCGCCGCCACCTTGTCGGCCACCGCAGGACGCTCCGACTCCGCCCGCAGGCCCAGCAGCAGCGGTACGCGGCCCTCGACGGGGCGCACACCGAGCAGGACGGGCACCCCCACGGAGGCCAGCTCCTCGGCCACCGCGCGGGCGAGGACGGCCCACCCGCCGCCGGGGGAGAGGCCGTCGGCGAGTCGCATGACCACGGGGAGCAGGGGGCCGCCGCCCGGCTTGAAGCCGAGGACACGGGCCTGCGCGGGGGCGTCCTCGGCCTGGATACGGCCCTCGGCGAGGTCGGTGAGGAAGTCGCCGCGTCCGCGCGCCGCCAGCTCCTCCTCCTGCCGGGCCTGCATCAGGACGACGGCGAGGACACCGGCCGCCCGCTCGACGGCCATCCGGTGCACGGGGGCCAGCGGGGCGACGACGGGGAGCAGCACCAGCCGGGCCCGTACCGAGCCCGTGCCGGGGCCGCCGCCCGGTACGTCGACGATGGCCGTCCCGGCGGGCGGCGCGTCCTGATGCCGGTCGCGCAGCCCCTCCCACACCTGGAGCGGATCGGTGTCCGCGGGGCCCGTCCCGGCGGCGTACAGGAGCTGTCCGTCGGTGGTCTCCAGGAAGACCGGATTGCCGCTGAAGTCGGCCAGGATGCCGAGGACCTGCGGGATCCCGCCCCCGCCGAGCAGGGCCTCGGTACAGCGGCGGTGGACCTCCTCGGCCTGCTGGAGGAGCGCGTAGTGGCCGTTGACGATCTCGGTGTGGATCTCCTCGGTGACCGTCACGAAGGCCACCTCGCGGTGGAGTTGGACGAGCGGCAGACCGGCCGAGCGCGCCGTCTCGACGAGGGCGGCGGGGAGGCGGCTGAAGCGCGGGCCCAGTTCGACGACCAGCGCCGCGATGCCGCGCTCGGCGAGGGTACGGACGAACGCGCGCTGGTCGGCTGGGCGGGTGCCGAGCCCGTACCCGGTGGTCAGCAGCAGCTCGCCGCCCTTGAGGAGCGAGGCGATGTTCGGGACCTCGCCCGCGTGCACCCAGCGCACGGTCCGGTGCAGCCGGTCGGCGCCGGCCAGGATCTCCGGCAGCCCACCGCGCAGCCCGGGCAGCTCCAGCGCCCGCCGCACGGTGATACCGCCCTGCGCCTCGCGGCCGTCACCTGGTGCGCGGCTGTCACGGGTGTCCATGGAGCGGACGGTACCCGGTCGTCAGGCCGGCGGGATGTTGTGGTTGAAGCGGAAGACGTTGTCGGGGTCGTACTCGGTCTTCACCGCGGTCAGCCGCCGGTGGTCGTCGACGCCGTGCCCCGCCACGACCCGGTCGGCGCCCTCGTCGCCGACGAAGTTGAGGTAGACCGCGCCGGTGCTCCACGGCCGGACGTCGGCGCGGACGTCCCGCACCCACCGCAGGCACCGCTCGTCGTCCGCCCGGTCGTCCCAGATGCCGAAGGGGTGCACGGCCCACGGGGAGTTCCGGTACGGCACCGGGTAGTCGGCGGGGCCCTCGGCGATCGCACCGCCCAGCGGGAAGAGCAGATGCTGGGTGCCGGTCGGCACGGGCATCGTCCACGCGCGCGTGGCGAAGACGTCCACCAACTCGTCCGGCAGACCGGTCAGATACTCCGCCGACCAGTAGTTCCGCATGCCCGGCGGATCGTCGATCATGCACTGCACGTCCGCGTACGGCATCGCGCCGACGACCTCGGCCTCGTGCGGCAGCGCCAGCAGCGGCTGGGCGATCTTGCGCATGTCCTCCTCGGTCCCCGCGTACGTCAGCAGGACCCCGCAGGTGAGCTTGCCCACCAGATGCTCGGGCATGAACTCCTCGGGCGGGCCGGTGAGATAGAGGACGGCGCCGCTCGCCTCCGGTGGGCCGGTCTCGATGACCTCGCGGTACACCCGGATCACCTCGGGGCCGTGTTCCGGGCGGTAGAACAGCAGGGCGACGGCGAACGCGGGCAGGTCGTGCAGCCGGAGGGTGAGCGCGGTGGCCACGCCGAAGTTGCCGCCGCCGCCGTGCAGGGCCCAGAACAGGTCCGGGTTCTCCTCGGCGTTCGCACGGACCGACTGGCCGTCGGCGGTCACCAGTTCGACGTCGAGGAGGTTGTCGACGGCGAGCCCGAAGGTGCGGTCCAGCCAGCCGCTGCCGCCGCCGAGGACGAAGCCGCCCACGCCCGTGGTCGACGCCCGGCCACCCGTGGTCGCCAGGCGGTGGGGCTCGGTGGCGCGGTCGAGATGGCTCATGGTGGCGCCGCCCTGGACCCGGACGCTCATGGACCCGGGACGGACCGTGACGGCGTGCATCCGGCGCAGGTCGATGACGAGCCCGTTGTCGTTGAGAGCCATTCCGGCCACGCTGTGGCCGCCGCCGCGTACCGCGATCGGCAGGTCCAGGTCGCGGGCGAAGCGGACCGAGCGGACGACGTCGGTCTCGTCCGCGCACTGGGCGATCACGGCCGGGCGTCGGTCGATCATGGCGTTGAAGACCGTACGGGCGTCGTCGTAGCCCGGATCCACCGGGGCGAACACATCGCCGGTCAGGTCCTCGCGCAGTGCGGTGAGGGCCGTGTGCGCCTTCGAGAGGGGAGCCATGGTGAGCCGCCCCCTTTCGGTCAGGGGACAGGGCTCTTTCCAGGCTAGGCGGGGGCGGGGGACGGGGCCTGTTCTCGGGGAGGCCGGAGCAACCCGTACCAGCGAGCGCAAGCGCTTGCCGCGCGCGCCTGTTCGCGCTCCGGTCCGCCGCCGTGTGCGCCGGACCGGAGGGCGCGCGCTCAGCCGCCGTACGCCCCCGAGGCGGTCAGCCGCAGGGCCGTGTCGATGAGCGGGACGTGGCTGAAGGCCTGCGGGAAGTTGCCCACCTGGCGCTTGAGCACCGGGTCCCACTCCTCGGCGAGGAGACCCAGGTCGTTGCGGAGGGAGAGCAGCTTCTCGAAGAGCTTGCGGGCCTCGTCCACCCGGCCGATCATCGCCAGGTCGTCGGCCATCCAGAACGAGCAGGCGAGGAACGCCCCCTCGTCGCCCGGCAGCCCGTCCACGCCCTCGTCCTCACCGGAGGTCGGGTAGCGCAGGATGAAGCCGTCCGGGGTCGACAGCTCGCGCTGGATCGCCTCGATGGTGCCGATGACCCGCTTGTCGTCCGGCGGCAGGAAGCCCATCTGCGGGATCAGTAGCAGGGAGGCGTCCAGCTCCTTCGAGCCGTACGACTGTGTGAAGGTGTTGCGCTCCTTGTCGTAACCCTTCTCACACACGTCCCGGTGGATGTCGTCACGCAGCTCGCGCCACTTCTCCAGCGGGCCGTCCGCGTCACCGGACTCGATGAGCTTGATCGTGCGGTCCACGGCGACCCAGGTCATGACCTTGGAGTGCACGAAGTGGCGGCGCGGGCCGCGCACCTCCCAGATGCCCTCGTCCGGCTGGTCCCAGTGGTCCTCCAGGTAGCGGATCAGCTTCAGCTGGAGGAGGGAGGCGTAGTCGTTGCGGGCCAGGCCCGTCATATGGGCCAGGTGCAGGGCCTCGGTGACCTCGCCGTACACATCCAGCTGGAGCTGGTGCGCGGCGCCGTTGCCGACCCGGACCGGGCCCGAGTTCTCGTACCCGGGCAGCCACTCCAGTTCGGCCTCGCCCAGCTCCCGCTCACCGGCGATGCCGTACATGATCTGCAGGTTCTCCGGGTCGCCGGCGACGGCCCGCAGCAGCCACTCGCGCCAGGCGCGGGCCTCGTCGCGGTAGCCGGTGCGCAGCAGGGAGGAGAGGGTGATGGCCGCGTCGCGCAGCCAGGTGTAGCGGTAGTCCCAGTTGCGGACACCGCCGATGTGCTCCGGCAGCGAGGTGGTCGGCGCGGCGACGATGCCGCCGGTGGGGGCGTACGTCAGGGCCTTCAGCGTGATCAGCGAGCGGATCACGGCCTCGCGGTACGGGCCGTGGTACGTGCACTGCTCCACCCAGTCGTGCCAGAACTCCTCGGTGGCCCGCAGCGACGGCTCGGGCTCCGGCAGCGGCGGGGGCTGCTTGTGCGAGGGCTCCCAGGAGATCGTGAACGCGATCCGGTCGCCCGGGGTCACCGTGAAGTCGGCGTACGTGGTCAGCGCCTTGCCGTAGGTCTCGCACTCGGTGTCGAACCACACCGAGTCCGGCCCGGCGACGGCCACCGTGCGCCCCTCGTGCTTGTGCACCCAGGGCACGACCCGGCCGTACGAGAACCGCATCCGCAGCGCCGAACGCATCGGCACCCGGCCGCTGACGCCCTCCACGATCCGGATCAGCTGCGGGGCGCCGTCACGCGGTGGCATGAAGTCCGTCACACGGACCGTGCCGCGCGGGGTGTCCCACTCGGATTCCAGGATCAGCGAGTCGCCGCGGTACCGGCGGCGGGAGGCCGTCGGGGGCTGTGCGTCCGAGGCGTGCGCGGGGCCCAGTCTCCAGAATCCGTGTTCCTCGGTGCCGAGCAGTCCCGCGAAGACGGCGTGGGAGTCGAAGCGGGGCAGGCACAGCCAATCGACCGTGCCGTCCCGGCAGACCAGCGCCGCTGTCTGCATGTCTCCGATGAGTGCGTAGTCTTCGATGCGCCCGGCCACGTGCAACTCCAGTCGAACGGCCACGTCGTCGCCCCCCGAGGGGCGGTCGCTGTGCGGTGTGCGGTCAAGGGACCCGAGGGATCGGCAAAGGAACCATGTTTCCAGAGTGATCCAAGGGACGGTGTCATGCGATGTCGCTCAACGATCCTCAACGCATATGAGGCGATCGTTGCTCAACGGACTGACGAGCTCTCATGATTACCGGAGACGGGCGGGGGTGGTGCCGTCGCGGCGGCCGCGCTCGGCAGCGAGTGTCCGAAGAGGATACGACGCACCGGAGGGCTCCGCGTGCCGCTCCAGGCAACACGAGTGAGCCGAACGGGTGAGCCAAGGGTGAAGGCCGACCGAGATTCGCCGACTGTCGTACGAGGTCCGTGTCGGCCCGTGCGCGGAGCGTGGCCGGAAGCGATCGTGTTCTGTCGCTGATACCCTGGTAGCCCGTGGACCGGTGGGCGCCCCACGTCGAAGATTCGCCTGAGGGACCCCCGAACCGCAGCGAAGGCACCCCCGAGCATGAGATCGGGCGGCGGCCGACCCGCACACCGAACCGCGACCACGGGAGCCCCCAGTTGGCCATGCCGCCCGCTGCTTTTCGAAACACGACGACCAAGCACATCTTCGTCACCGGGGGTGTCGCCTCCTCGCTCGGCAAGGGTCTGACCGCCTCCAGCCTCGGCATGCTGCTCAAGGCCCGGGGCCTGCGCGTCGTGATGCAGAAGCTCGACCCCTACCTGAACGTCGACCCGGGCACGATGAACCCCTTCCAGCACGGTGAGGTGTTCGTCACCAACGACGGCGCCGAGACCGACCTGGACATCGGCCACTACGAGCGTTTCCTCGACCGCGACCTGGACGGCTCGGCCAACGTCACCACCGGCCAGGTCTACAACACGGTCATCGCCAAGGAGCGGCGCGGCGAGTACCTGGGCGACACCGTGCAGGTCATCCCGCACATCACCAACGAGATCAAGCACCGCATCCGGCGCATGGCCTCCGACGAGGTCGACGTCGTCATCACCGAGGTCGGCGGCACCGTCGGCGACATCGAGTCGCTGCCGTTCCTGGAGACCGTCCGCCAGGTCCGTCACGAGGTCGGCCGTGACAACGTCTTCGTCGTCCACATCTCGCTCCTGCCGTACATCGGGCCCTCGGGAGAGCTGAAGACGAAGCCGACGCAGCACTCGGTTGCGGCGCTGCGCAACATCGGTATTCAGCCAGATGCGATCGTTCTGCGCTGTGACCGTGAAGTTCCTGCGGCGATCAAGCGCAAGATCTCCCTGATGTGCGACGTCGACGAGGCCGCCGTGGTCGCGTGTCCCGACGCCCGCTCGATCTACGACATCCCGAAGACCGTGCACGGCGAGGGCCTGGACGCCTATGTCGTCCGCAAGCTGGACCTGCCGTTCCGCGACGTCGACTGGACGACCTGGGACGACCTGCTCGACCGCGTCCACAACCCGCTGCACGAGATCAACCTCGCGCTGGTGGGCAAGTACATCGACCTTCCCGACGCCTACCTCTCGGTCACCGAGGCGCTGCGCGCGGGCGGCTTCGCCAACAAGGCCCGCGTGAAGATCAAGTGGGTCACCTCGGACGACTGCAAGACCCCGGCCGGCGCCGCGGCCCAGCTCGCCGACGTCGACGCCATCTGCATCCCCGGCGGCTTCGGCGACCGAGGTGTCTCCGGCAAGGTCGGCGCCATCCGCTACGCCCGCGAGAACCGCATCCCGCTGCTGGGCCTCTGCCTCGGCCTGCAGTGCATCGTGATCGAGGCCGCGCGCAACCTGGCCGACATCCCGGACGCCAACTCCACCGAGTTCGACTCCGCCACCGCGCACCCGGTCATCTCCACCATGGCCGAGCAGCTCGACATCGTCGCCGGCGAGGGCGACATGGGCGGCACGATGCGGCTGGGCATGTACCCGGCCAAGCTCGCCGAGGGCTCCATCGTGCGCGAGGTGTACGACGGCAAGGAGTACGTCGAGGAGCGCCACCGTCACCGCTACGAGGTGAACAACGCCTACCGCGCTGAGCTGGAGAAGAAGGCCGGGCTGCAGTTCACCGGGACCTCGCCCGACGGCAAGCTCGTCGAGTACGTCGAGTACCCGCGCGAGGTCCACCCGTACCTGGTCGCGACCCAGGCGCACCCCGAGCTGCGCTCCCGCCCGACCCGCCCGCACCCGCTGTTCGCGGGGCTGGTGAAGGCCGCGGTGGAGCGGAAGACCGGTAAGTAAATCCGGGCCGCACGAGAGCTGTACGGTGACCGGGGTGCGCGTCTTTCGGGATGTGTGCCCCGGTTTCTTTTTGTACGTGTGGGAGGACGAGTCGACATGACGATCAAGGACACCGCCGAGGAGTGGGAGGTCCGGGCGAGCGAGACGCCGTTCGTCGGCAAGAAGACCTCCGTGCGCACCGACGACGTGGTCATGCCCGACGGTTCGGTCGTCCGCCGCGACTACCAGGTCCACCCCGGCTCCGTCGCCGTCCTCGCCGTCGACGACCAGGACCGGGTCCTGGTCATCCGGCAGTACCGCCACCCGGTCCGCGAGAAGCTGTGGGAGATCCCGGCGGGGCTGCTGGACGTGCCGGGGGAGAACCCGCTGCACGCCGCCCAGCGCGAGCTGTACGAGGAGGCGCACGTCAAGGCTGAGGAGTGGCGGGTGCTGACCGACGTCTACACCACTCCCGGCGGCTGCGACGAGGCTGTGCGGATCTTCCTGGCGCGGGATCTCTCCGAGGCCGAGGGGCAGCGGTTCGAGGTGGAGGACGAGGAGGCCGACATGGAGTTGGCCCGGGTGCCGCTGGACGAGCTGGTGCGGGGGGTGCTCGCGGGGGAGCTGCACAACAACTGCCTTGTGGTGGGGGTGCTTTCGCTGGTCGCCGCGCGCAGTGGGGACGGGGTGGAGTCGTTGCGGGCGGCTGAGGCGCCTTGGCCTGCGCGGCCGTTCGAGAATTAGGGGTTCTTGGGGTCGTTGGTGAACTGCGGGCCGTCTGTGGCTGGTCGCGCAGTTCCCCGCGCCCCTGAAAGCAAAAGCGTCCGGGGCGCGGCTCTTCTTCACGGCAACCCGACCACATCAGTCGTACGATCTGCTGATCCGATCGAGCGACCTCACCGCCCCGCTCCGCCCAGATCGTCGCAGAGCGTGAACTAGGCTCGGGAAACGCCCGAACCGGAGAACCGGCGGGCTTGCTCGTGCGGTGGGACGGGAGCGTGGCCCGTGGTGGATCAGGCGGTGGACCTCGGGGGCGCCCGGGTGTCCGGAACAGGGCGGCCCGCGGCTGTCGAGGCCGCCCCCACGGACAGTCAGTTCCTCGGCCGGACAAGAGAGTTGAAGGAACTGCGGGCCGACATCGACCGGGCCGGCCTCAACACCCTCGCAGGCCGCAAGGCGCCCCACGCGCGCGTGCTGCTCATCGCCGGCCGGCCCGGCTACGGCCGGACCGCGCTCGCCGAGGAACTCGTCCGCCAGGTTACCGACGGTTACCCCGATGGGGTGCTGCGGGCCCGGCTCACCGAACCCGACGGCACCCGGGTGCCGATCGAGCGCGCCGCGCGTGACCTGCTCGGGGAGCTCGGAGTGCCGGCCCCGGCGGGGGCCGACGAGGACGACCTCAGTGAGGCCCTGCGCGAGGCGCTGGCCGACCGCCGGGTGGTGCTCCTGCTGGACGACGCCGCCGACGCCGAGCAGGTCGACGCGCTGCTCCCGGACACCCCCGACTCCCTCGTCGTGGCGGTCTCCGAGGGGCCCCTGACGGGCATCTCCGACGTCCGCCCGTGCACTCTGGGCGGACTGGACACCAAGTCCGCCGTGGAGCTGCTGGAACGCTTCAGCGGCTCGGTGCGCATCACCGTGGACCCGCGCTCGGCCGAAGGGCTCGCCGAGGTGTGCGGGGCCCAGCCCGCCGCGCTCCGGCTCGCCGGGGGCTGGCTGGCCGCCCGGCCTTCCGCCGCCGTCTCCGACCTGGCCAAACAACTGCGCGCCGAGGACGACGACAGCCCGCCGCTCGCCAAGATCCTCAAGCTGGCGTACGCCTCGCTGCCGACCGCCGCCGCCCGGATACTGCGCCTCCTCGCGCTCGCCCCGGCGGGCCTGGTCGACCCGCACATCGCCTCCGGGCTCGCCGGCTGCTCGGTCGGCGCGGCCCGCACCACGCTGGACGACTTCGTGGCCCTCGGCTTCCTGCACCAGGCCGATCCGGCGCTGCCGCAGTACGAGGTCCCCGGCTGCCTCCAGCCGCTGCTGTGGTCCCTCGCCGAGAGCCAGGAACGGCCGGGCGAGCTTCGCCTCGCCCGCGCGCGGATGCTGGAGCGGACGGTACGGCTGCTGCAGTCCTGCCGGGCCATCACCGAGACCGACAGCCCGCTGGCCCGCGAGAAGCTCCTCGCGATGCCCAAGGCGCTGCGGTTCCCGACCCCCCGGGCCGCCGAGGAGTGGCTGCGCGTGCGCCGCCCCGCGCTGCTCGCCGCGGCCCGGCTCGCGGTCGCCGACGGGGAGCTGGACACCCTCGCCCGGCGCCTGATGTCCCAGCTGGTCCGGGCGATGGTGGCGCACTTCGGCACCCGGGCCGCCGCCCCCGACCTGTACGGCATCCACGGGCTCGTCCTCGATGTCGCCGAGCGCCGCCGGCTGCCCCGCGAGGAGGCGGCGGCGCTGCTGAACCTCGGCGACCTGGACGCCCGTACCGGCCGTACGAAGGCGGCGCTGGCCCGCTACCGGGCCGCGCTCGACGCCGGACGGCGGGCGAACGACCCGTACGCGACCGGCCGCGCGATGGAATCCGTAGGCGGCGCGCACCAGGAGCTGGAGGACTACGAACGGGCCGCCGACTGGTACGGCAGGGCGCTCGCCCAGCGGCTCGCCCGGGACGAGCGCGAGGACGCCGCCCGGCTCTACGGCCGGATCGCCACCGCGTACACCTACGCGGGCCGCTACGGCGAGGCGCTACGCAACTGGAGCTCCGCGCTCACCGGCCACCGCCGGCTCGGCGATGTGGGCGGCCAGGCAAGGGCGTTGAGCGAGATGGCGCGCGTCCAGGAGTACGCGGGACGGCCCGAGGAGGCGCTGCGGACCTGCCAGGAGGCGGCGGAGTGGGCACGGCGCGCCGACGACACCCGGCTGCAGGCGGCGATCCAGCTCCGGATCGCCGACACCCTGGAGCGGCTCGGCGACCCGGCGGCGGCCGGACTGCACCGGGGAGCCGCTGAGCGACTGCTCGGTGACGAGGTCCCGGACCCCGAAACCAACGAGATCGAGCCGGAACACAGCTCTAACGCCTGCGAAATCCGTAGTGCATCCGCGAAAGATTGATGCATTGAAAGGCTAGACAGCGGGGACACCTTCATTAGACTGGCTGCGCCGCCGGTTCTCCTGCGGTGTCTCCCGGTGCGCTCCGATGCGTACGGGTATGTCCTGCATCGCGTGGGCATGTTCCGCCCGCGCGTGCGAGCCCCCACACCCCTCCGAGCCAAGGACCGTGATCGACGTGAAGGTCGGCATCCCCCGCGAGGTCAAGAACAACGAGTTCCGGGTGGCCATCACCCCCGCCGGCGTGCACGAGCTGGTGCGCCACGGCCACCAGGTCGTCATCGAGCAGGGCGCCGGTGTCGGCTCGTCGATCCCGGACGCCGAGTACGTCACCGCCGGCGCCGAGATCCTGGCCACGGCCGACGAGGTGTGGGCCGCCGCCGACCTGCTGCTCAAGGTCAAGGAGCCCATCGCCGAGGAGTACCACCGCCTCCGCAAGGACCAGACGCTCTTCACCTATCTGCACCTGGCCGCCTCCAAGGCGTGCACCGACGCCCTCGTCCTGTCGGGCACCACCGCGATCGCGTACGAGACGGTCGAGCTGCCCAATCGCGCGCTCCCGCTGCTCGCGCCGATGTCCGAGGTCGCGGGCCGGCTGGCCCCGCAGGTCGGCGCCTACCACCTGATGCGGGCCAACGGCGGCCGCGGTGTGCTCCCCGGCGGTGTGCCGGGCGTGCTCGCCGGCCGGGCCGTCGTCATCGGCGGCGGCGTGTCGGGCTGGAACGCCGCTCAGATCGCCATCGGCATGGGCTTCCACGTGACCCTGCTCGACAAGGACATCAACAAGCTCAAGGAAGCCGACAAAGTCTTCGGTACGAAGATCCAGACCGTCGTCTCCAACGCCTTCGAGCTGGAGAAGGCGTGCCTGGAGGCCGACCTCGTCATCGGGGCCGTCCTCATCCCCGGCGCCAAGGCCCCGAAGCTGGTCACCAACGAGCTGGTGTCGCGGATGAAGCCGGGAAGTGTCCTTGTCGACATCGCGATCGATCAGGGCGGCTGCTTCGAGGACTCCCGCCCCACCACCCACGCCGAGCCGACCTTCCCGGTCCACGAGTCGGTCTTCTACTGCGTCGCCAACATGCCCGGCGCGGTGCCCAACACCTCCACCTACGCGCTGACCAACGCCACGCTGCCGTACATCGTGGAACTCGCCGACCACGGCTGGGCCGAGGCCTCGCGCCGGGACCCCGCACTGGCCAAGGGGCTCAACACCCATGACGGCAGGGTCGTTTACCGCGAGGTCGCCGAGGCGCACGGCCTGGAGCACGTCGAGCTGGCGTCGCTGCTCGGCTGACCGGCTGTTTTTAAGTCACCTTTCGGTAAAAGGCGATACGTCAACACAGGTCGTCAACAGCACCTTCCCGGCCGGATCTTGCCCGACAAGGTCCGGCCGGATGTGTGTATGGTCACTTTGCGACACTCGCGCAACTCGCCTCGAACGTAACCGTTCGGATGTTTCGCGCACCGGTGAAACCTGCCGTGCGACGGCCCTACGCCCTTGACAGCCGCATGTTTCATTGCCGACACATCGGGCCGGGTCCGGCGGATTGTGTTGCTGCGGACCGCCGACACGCCATAGAGTCGCCAGCTGTCGGCATGGTGCCACGCTGACCTATCTAGAAGTTTCCTGGTCACCAAGGAGGTAAGACGACTTGTGAATGAGTCGACATTTACTCCCGGGGGTGGTCAACCAGGAATGCCTGCGCCGGTCTCGGGCCCTATGGGGTTCGCGGCTGTCGGCTCCGTCGCTGTCCGCACCTTCGCAGCCCACCAGAGTCCGCAGGCAACTCCGACAGCACTCCAGAGCATGGATGGCCTACACGTGAACGCCATGGCCGGCGACGGAAGTGGCGGGGTCCACAACCACTTCGCCGACTACGACGAGCTGCCCGACGGGCACTTCTACGACCCCGACGCCGAGTACGAGCCCGATCCGGAGTACGCGGCCACGCTCGCGCCCGACGCGGCCCGCCAGCGCCGCGAGCGCATCGGTCCGACCGGTCGCCCGCTGCCGTACTTCCCGATCCCGGGCCCGCTGACCGACCACGGGCCCGCGAAGATCATCGCGATGTGCAACCAGAAGGGCGGCGTCGGCAAGACCACGTCGACCATCAACCTGGGTGCCGCGCTCGCGGAGTACGGCCGCCGGGTCCTGCTCGTCGACTTCGACCCGCAGGGCGCCCTCTCGGTCGGCCTCGGCGTGAACCCGATGGAGCTCGACCTCACGGTCTACAACCTGCTCATGGAGCGGGGCATGTCGGCCGACGAGGTCCTGCTGAAGACCGCGGTCCCCAACATGGACCTGCTGCCGAGCAACATCGACCTGTCCGCGGCCGAGGTCCAGCTGGTCTCCGAGGTCGCGCGCGAGTCCACGCTGCAGCGGGCGCTCAAGCCGCTGCTGGCCGACTACGACTACATCGTGATCGACTGTCAGCCCTCGCTCGGCCTGCTCACCGTGAACGCGCTGACGGCCGCACACAAGGTGATAGTGCCCCTGGAGTGCGAGTTCTTCGCCCTGCGCGGAGTCGCACTGCTGACGGAGACCATCGAGAAGGTCCAGGAGCGGCTCAACCCCGACCTGGAGCTCGACGGCATCCTCGCCACGATGTACGACTCGCGCACCGTGCACAGCCGTGAGGTCCTCGCACGTGTCGTCGAGGCGTTCGACGAGCACGTCTACCACACGGTCATCGGGCGCACGGTCCGCTTCCCGGAGACCACGGTCGCCGGTGAGCCGATCACCACGTACGCCTCCAACTCCGTCGGCGCCGCCGCCTACCGTCAGCTCGCCAGGGAGGTGCTCGCCCGGTGTCACGCCGAGTGAGTCTGCCGGGGGCCGACGAACTCTTCCGTACGACAGGGGGAATGGCGCTGCAGCCGTCCACTCCCCGGCGGGGGGCCAACGGAGAAGCCCGTGTGCCCGCTCCCGCCGGGGACAGCGACGGGGCCGCCGGAGCGGAGGACGCGCCGCCGTCCGTGCCCGTACAGGGCGGTGACGGCGAGGGGTCCGAGCATGTGGCCGCGGACGCCGAGTCCGACGGTGAACAGCCGCGCAGTCGTTCCGCCGCGGCCGGGTCCGAGCGGGCCGCCGCGGGTGGGCGTCCGCCCAAGCCGCAGGAAGGTTCTGCCGCCGGTGCGCCGCGCAAGCGGGGGCGGGGTTCCGGGCGCCGGCCCAGTGGGCGGGAGCGGCACGACGAGAAGATCACCGTGTATGTCTCCGCCGAGGAGCTGATGGACCTCGAACACGCGCGGCTGGTGCTGCGCGGGGAGCACGGGCTCGCCGTCGACCGTGGGCGGATCGTGCGGGAGGCTGTCGCCGTGGTGCTGGCGGATCTGGAGTCCCGTGGGGACGCGAGCATCCTCGTACGACGGCTTCGTGGGCGGTAGAGGTAGCCTGCGGGGGCTATGACCTCGTTTGACTCCTCTGGCGCCGGCTCGGCCTCCGGTGGTTCCGCCGGTCGTCGGCGTGCGCTGGGGAAGGGGCCGGCCGCTCCGCCTTTGGCTCCGCCGGCTGAGCCGGTCACGAGCGAGTCCTCGGCTGAGGAGCGTTCTTCGGCCGAGGCCGGTGGTGCGTTGTGCCCACCCTCCCCCACTCTCGACTTCGCTCGAGCGGGGGCACCCCCATCGCCCTACGGAACGCCTGCCCACAACGCGGGCGGCGGTGATGAGGCGTCGCCTGCTGCCGTCCCCGCCGAAGCCGAAGCCGAAGCGGTGGCCTCTGCTGTCGAGCCCGAGGAGTCCGATAACGGGGTCTTCAAGGTTCGGCTTGCCAACTTTGAGGGGCCCTTCGATCTGCTTCTTCAGTTGATCTCCAAGCACAAGCTGGACGTCACCGAGGTCGCGCTGTCCAAGGTGACCGATGAGTTCATGGCGCACATCCGGGCCATGGGGTCGGACTGGGATCTCGACGAGACGACCGAGTTCCTGGTCGTCGCCGCCACGTTGCTGGATCTGAAGGCCGCCCGGCTGCTGCCCGCCGCCGAGGTCGAGGACGAGGCGGATCTCGCGCTGCTCGAAGCCCGGGATCTGCTGTTCGCGCGGCTGCTGCAGTACCGGGCGTACAAACGGATCGCGGAGATCTTCAACCGGCGGCTGGACGAGGAGGCGCGGCGGTATCCGCGGACCGTCGGGCTGGAGCCGCAGCACGCGGAGCTGTTGCCCGAGGTGGTCATCAGCATCGGGGCGGAAGGATTCGCCAGGCTGGCCGTGAAGGCGATGCAGCCCAAGCCGAAGCCCCAGGTGTACGTCGATCACATCCACGCGCCCCTCGTCAGCGTGCAGGAGCAGGCCGGGATCGTCGTCGCGCGGCTGCGGGAGCTGGGGGAGGCGTCCTTCCGGGTGCTCGTCGAGGACACCGATGACACCCTCACAGTCGTTGCCCGGTTCCTCGCGCTGCTGGAGCTGTACCGGGAGAAGGCCGTGGCCCTCGATCAGGAGACCGCGCTCGGGGAGCTGCTCGTGCGCTGGACCGGTGGGGACGAGGGCGCGGAGCCCATGGTCACGGACGAGTTCGACCGGCCGCCCGAGCTGCCCGAGTCGTCCAAGCCGTCCGGGCCGACCAAGGAGTCGTCCGGGTCGTCCGAGGAGGAGAAGGCGTGAGCGAGGAGAGAACCGAGGTGCCCGCGGGTCTGCGTACCGTCGCCGACCTCGACCTCAAGCCCGCCCTGGAGGCCGTCCTCATGGTCGTGGACGAGCCCGCCACGGTGGAGCATCTGAGCAAGATCCTGGAGCGGCCCAAGCGGCAGATCGCCAAGGCGCTCAGGGAACTGGCCGACGAGTACGCGGTCCAGGGGCGTGGGTTCGAGCTGCGGCTGATCGCCGGCGGGTGGCGGTACTACACCCGGCCCGAGTACGCCGCCGCCGTCGAGCGGTTCGTCCTGGACGGGCAGCAGGCCCGGCTGACCCAGGCCGCGCTGGAGACGCTGGCCGTGGTCGCGTACCGGCAGCCGGTGAGCCGGAGCAGGGTCTCGGCCGTGCGTGGAGTCAACTGCGACGGGGTCATGCGGACCCTGCTGCAGAGGGGTCTGGTCGAGGAGGCGGGCGCGGAACCCGAAACAGGTGCGATCCTGTACAGGACGACGAACTACTTCCTGGAGCGGATGGGCCTGCGCGGCCTGGACGAGCTCCCGGAGCTCGCGCCCTTCCTCCCGGAGGCGGAGGCGATCGAGGCCGAGACGCTGGAAGCGGTCCCGTCGTTCGATCCGGACGCTCCGGATTCCGAGGACGCAGACGACAAGACGGAACTTTGATGCGAAGCAGCAGCGGCAGGAACAGCAGCGGAAACAACGGCGGGAGCCGTGGTGGCAACAGCGGCGGCCGCGGCGGGAGCAGCGGTGGCCGCGGTAACTACCGTGGCGCCGGGAACGACCGCGACGACAAGCAGGGCGGCCGGCCGAAGAAGCCGCGCCCGGAGGAGCGGCGCTACGACGTGGGCGCCGGCGGCACCCAGGACGGCCCGAAGTCGGGGCGCGGCGCGTCCGCCCGCGGCGGTGCCAAGGGCGGCCCCAGGCAGTCCCCGACCGGAGGGCGCGGCCGCTGGGCCCCGGCGACCTCGCGTGAGTACGACGCGCGCGCCGAGGAGCGCAACCGGGAGCGGTACGCGAACAAGAAGGACGTCAAGCTGCCCAAGACCTTCCCGGGCGCCGAGCAGGAGGGCGAGCGGCTGCAGAAGATCCTCGCGCGCGCGGGCTACGGCTCCCGGCGGGCCTGCGAGGAGCTGATCGAGCAGGCGCGGGTCGAGGTCAACGGCGAGATCGTCCTGGAGCAGGGCAAGCGCGTCGACCCGGAGAAGGACGAGGTCAAGGTCGACGGGCTGACGGTCGCGACGCAGTCGTACCAGTTCTTCTCGCTGAACAAGCCGGCCGGTGTCGTCTCCACGATGGAGGACAACGAGGGCCGGCAGTGCCTCGGCGACTACGTGACCAACCGCGAGACGCGGCTCTTCCACGTCGGACGGCTCGACACCGAGACCGAGGGCGTCATCCTGCTCACCAACCACGGTGAGCTGGCGCACCGGCTGACCCACCCCAAGTACGGCGTGAAGAAGGTCTACCTCGCGCACATCGTGGGCCCGATCCCGCGCGACCTGGGCAAGCGGCTCAAGGACGGCATCCAGCTGGAGGACGGGTACGCGCGCGCGGACCACTTCCGGGTCGTCGAGCAGACCGGCAAGAACTACCTGGTCGAGGTGACCCTGCACGAGGGGCGCAAGCACATCGTGCGCCGGATGCTGGCGGAGGCCGGGTTCCCGGTCGACAAGCTGGTGCGCGTCGCCTTCGGGCCGATCACCCTCGGCGACCAGAAGTCGGGCTGGCTGCGCCGGCTGTCGAACACCGAGGTCGGGATGCTGATGCAGGAGGTCGACCTCTAGATTCCACCGGATTCCGTTCGGAATCCTTGGCCGCGTTCGAGCGGTGGGCCGGTCCCGGGTTTGCCTCCGGGGGCGGCCCTTTGCCGTTCCCGGCCCCGCTCTTGGGCTTCCTTTCCCCGTAAAAGGGTTGTGCCCGGGCGCTCGCAAGGTTTATGGTCGTTATGACTATTAGTCATGGTGACCATAAAGGGGGTGGTGGGCATGGCCTCACCCGAGGGCTACGACAAGTACGCCTACGAGCCCTTCGCCGTCACCGTCGACCTGGCCGTCTTCACCGTCCGCGCGGGCACCCTCCAGGTGCTGCTCGTCGAGCGCGGGCAGGAGCCGTACGCGGGACGCTGGGCGCTGCCCGGCGGGTTCGTGCTGCCGGACGAGTCCGCGGAGGAGGCCGCCTGGCGCGAGCTCGCGGAGGAGACCGGGGTCACGGACGTCCCCGGGCTCCACCTGGAGCAGTTGCGGACCTACAGCGAACCCGGCAGGGACCCCCGGATGCGGATCGTCACCGTCGCGTTCGCCGCGCTGTTCCCGGACCTGCCCGCCCCGCACGGCGGCGGTGACGCGGCCCAGGCCCAGTGGCTGCGGTTCAACGCCATCGGCCCGCTCGCCTTCGACCACGACCGCATCCTCGCCGACGCCCACGAACGCGTCGGCGCCAAGCTCGAATACACCTGTCTCGCCACCTCCTTCTGTCCGCCCGAGTTCACCCTCGGCGAGCTGCGGCAGGTCTACGAGACCGTGTGGGGCACTCCGCTCGACCGGCCCAACTTCCGGCGCAAGGTGCTGGCCACGCCGGGCTTCGTCGAACAGGTGCCCGGCGCCGCCCGCCTGACCGGCGGTCGCGGCAAGCCCGCCGCGCTGTATCGAGCGGGTGGGGCCACCGCCCTGCACCCGCCCCTGCTGCGACCCACCTCGGAAGGACGGTCCTGATGACCATGACGCTGCGTACGAAGCGCTCCGCCACCGGTTCCCTGCTCGGTCTCGCCCTCGGTGACGCACTCGGCTTCCCGACGGAGTTCAACGACATCCCGTCGATCCTCGCCAAGTGCGGCCCCTGGCGGAAGATGGAGCTGCCGAAGCCCGCGCTCGTCACCGACGACACCCAGATGACCCTGGCGCTGGCACACGGGCTGCGCGCGGCCATGGACCGCGGCTCGCTCGGCGCCGAGGCCCTGGAGCGGGCCGTCCGCAAGGAGTTCGTGGAGTGGTCCCGCTCCCCGGAGAACAACCGCGCCCCCGGCCACACCTGCATGGTCGCCTGCGGCCTCCTCGCCGTCGAGCGCCACCCGTGGCAGTTCGCCAGCCAGATCGGCTCCAAGGGCTGCGGCGCCAACATGCGGGTCGCCCCGCTCGGTCTGATCGGCCCGCTCAGCGACGAACAGCGCGCGGGCGCCGCCCAGTTGCAGGCCGCCCTCACCCACGGGCACCCCACCGCGCTCGCCGCCTCCGACCTCACGTGCCACGCGATACGGCTGCTCGCCCAGGGCGTCGAACCGATGGGGCTGGTGGGCCGGCTGCGCTCGTACGCGTACGACAACCGCTCCCGGTACCACGCGCGCTGGCTCGGCGACCTGTGGACCTACAGCCATGACCCCTCGCCCGAGCACTACATCTCCCGGGGCTGGGACGAGTGCCTGGAGGCCCTGGACCGCGTCCAGGAGGCCCTGCGGCTCCCGTCGCCCGAGACCGACCCCTGCCTGGCCACCGGGGAGGGCTGGATCGCCGAGGAGGCCCTCGCCACCGGGCTGCTGTGCTTCCTGCTCTTCGTCGACGAACCCGTCACCGCGCTGCGCCGCGCCGCCTGCACCTCGGGCGACTCCGACTCCATCGCCTGCCTCACCGGCGCGTTCGCGGGCGCCTATCACGGGCCGGACGCCTGGCCCGCCGAGTGGGCCGACCGGATCGAGTACCAGGGCGACCTCGTGTCGCTGGGGGCCCTCTGGGACGCTTGAGGGATGACGGACACCCTCGACCTCGACCTGGCCCCGGTGGTGGCGGAACAGCCTGACCCTTTGCTCTTCGCCACCGTCTCCGGCGCCCATCTGTACGGCTTCCCCTCGCGCGACTCGGACGTCGACCTGCGCGGAGTGCATCTGCTGCCGGCGGCCGAACTGGTCGGACTGCGCGAGCCGGAGGAGACCCGGTCGAGGACGTGGGACCGGGACGGTGTCGAGATGGACCTCGTCACCCACGACCTGCGCAAGTTCGCCCGGCTGATGCTGCGCCGCAACGGCTATGTGCTGGAGCAGTTGCTCTCCCCGCTCGTCGTGCACACCGGTGAGGCACACCGCGAACTGATCGCGCTCGCCCCCGGCGTGCTCACCCGTCACCACGCGCACCACTACCGGGGGTTCGCCATCACACAGTGGCGGCTCTTCGAGAAGACCGGTGAACTCAAGCCGCTGCTCTACACGTTCCGGGTGCTGCTCACCGGCATCCACCTGATGCGCAGCCGCGAGGTGCGGGCCCATCTGCCCACCCTGCTGCCGGAGGTCGAGGAGGCCCCCGCGTACCTCCCGGACCTCGTCGCGGCGAAGGCGGCCCTGGAGCACGGCAAGGCCGACGTCGACCAGGAGCGCGTCGCGGAGGACGTGGAGCGGTTGCAGGGTGTGCTGGACCGGGAACAGGCTCTGTCAGCGCTGCCGGAGAACCCGTCCGCGTACGACGCCCTGCACGACTTCGTCGTCCGGGTCCGCCTGGAGGGGCTGAAGGGCTGAGCCGGACTGCGGGGTTGCACCGGTCTGCTGGTCCGAGCCGGAGCGAAGGGCCGACGCGCGTCGGGTCCGTACGACGAAGTCCTCGACGCGGGCCCGGTCCGGCTCCGCCGGCAGGGGGCTGCGGTCGGCCGCCTCCTCGGCCTCCGTGGCGAGGCGGGTCATCCAGGACTCGACCCGGGCCCACGGCACCTCGCCGCGCTTCACCGCCAGCAGGGGCTCGCGCTGGTCGCCCACGTCGATGGTGAGCGCGCCCGTGCGCAGCAGGTCCCGGCAGCTCATCAGGAGGCGGAGCAGATGCATGGCGTGCTTCCAGCGGGGGACGCCGTGCGAGCGGACGTCCGCGTCGAGCTTCTTGCGCTGCCCGAGGGCGTACCGGGCGAACGTCTCGTGCGCCTGGCGGGAGAGGAACGCCTCGCGCAGGGCCAGCAGTTCGCGGCCGGTGGCGTCGGCGTGCTCCACCAAGGGGGAGTGCAGGCACTCCAGGATGTTCGGGTTGGCGCGCAGCGCCAGATGGCAGAAGCGCTCCAGCTCCCAGGCGAACTGCTCCTCCGCCGGGCCCTCCACATGCGTCGGCGGCTTCTCGAAGCGCCAGAACAACTCGGTGGGGGCCAGGAAGACACCCCGCAGGTCCGTGTCGCTGTCCTCCGTCGCGAGACCGAAGGCCCGCGACCCCATCACACAGGCGTAGATCGTGTGGTCGCGGACCAGGGCGTGCGGGTTCGGGGGCTGCATGCCCGGGAGCGTACGGGGTGACTCAGGCCAGCTGAATCGAATTTCCCGCGACCTCGATCTCCTCGGCGGGCAGCGGCTCGGTCGCCGGTCCCTTCACCACCGCACCATTCGTGATCTTGAACTTGCTGCCGTGGCAGGCGCAGTCGATCGTCTCGTCCGAGACACTGCTGACGATGCAGCCCGCGTGGGTGCAGACCGCCGAGAAGGCCTTGAAGGCGCCCTCCTCGGGCTGCGTCACGACGACCTTCCGATCCTTGAAGATCTTGCCGCCGCCCACCGGGATGTCGGCCGTCTTCGCCAGCTCCTCGGCGGCCCCGCCCGTGCCGGTGTCCTCGGGCGAGGTCTCCTCCTGGGAATCGCCGCCGTCGTCCCCGTACTCGCCGCACCCCACCAGCAGCGCCGCCGTGCCCGCCGCGCCGGTCGCCAGCACCGTGCGCCGCGTCGAACCCATCGTCATGTCGTCACTCCGAACGTGCGGAAGAACCAGAGGGCGGAGGTCAGCCAGACGACCGTGAGCGCGGTGAAGACGAGACCGCCGACGATCGGCAGGAGCCAGCCGGGGAGTCGCTCCGAGCGGAGCAGCAGCATCTTCGCACTGAAAACACCGAAGAAGAAGCAACCCAGGAGAGAGTGCCACAAAGCGCGCGATTCGTACGTCTGGAAGCCGAGGGCGTACAGACAGTGCACCGCCACCGGCACCGCGATCAGGAACGCCGCCCGCCCCGACCAGCGGTGCAGCACCCCCGACCAACTCGGGCCCGGCAGCCTGCCGTACAGCATCAGCGCCGACGTCAGCTGGACGAGCGCGAAGCCGAACGACGCCGTCGCCAGCCAGGACTTCACGGCGCCCGTGCTGCTGAAGCCCGCGAGGTTGAACGCGGTGCCCGCCGGGTCGTGCACCTTGCCGTAGGCGCCGAGGCCGACCGCGACCGCGCAGGCCACGAGTGCCGGGACCAGATAGCGGGCGGCGCCGGGGGCGGGGGCGGGCCGCGGGGAAGGGAAGTCCTGGGTGGCGGCGTTCGGGTCGACGGTCATGAGCTGCTCTCCGGGGTGACGGGGCGGGCCGTGAGCTGTCGTCCGTCGACCGTCACCGCGCCGGTCTCCGGGTCGATCTCCGGGGCCGCCGAGGGCTTGCCGTCGCGCTTGACGATGCCGACCTGGCGGCCGTCCGGCAGCACGATCCAGCCGCCGTCGACCTCGGCCCCGCGTACGTTGGCGGTGGCGCGGTACAGCGCGGACTCGCCGGTCTCGGGCGCCGTGAAGCCGTACTCCAGGCCGCCGATGTCGACCGTGCCGCTGACGCTCGCGCCCTTCAGCGTGCCGTTCAGTTCGGCGCCGTCCTTGCTCGTCAGCCTCATACCGCCGTCGTCCTCGACGTCGCCCCTGAGCCAGGACTCCTTGTCGCGGCCGTCGCAGAAGTACGCGACCGCCCTGCCGTCGCGCAGGGTGACGGCGATCGCCGCGGAGTCGTCGTCGGTGCGGCCCGCGTAGTCGGCGTCGGCCGGCGGGGCGGCTGTCGGGCTCGGCGACGGTGAGGTCTTCGCCGGCGACGGGCTCGGTGACCTGCCGGGTGACCTGTCCGGCGACGCCGAGGCGGGTGGTGGGTCGTCCGTGGTGGAGGACGAGGTGGCACGGGTCCCCGTCGTCGCGTTGAGCGACAGCACGAACAGGGCCAGCACCAGCCCGCCGAGCAGGGTGAGAAGTGGTCCGGAGCGCTTCATACGAGCCTCCCCCGAGGCGTGGCGCGGACGGCCTCCCCCATGCAAGCGGACCCTCGGGACGGCGTCCAGGGGCGCACGGAGGTATTTCACCCCAAGTGGCGGGACAGTGACGTTCGCGTGACATTGTCAGGGTCTGCGGTAGTGATCCGCGACCGGGGCGCCCTCCCGGGCCGGGCGTCTCGGCAGGCGGGCGCCGCGCACCGGCCCGGGGCCCGCTGACTACGCTGGACGTAACGACAGTCGGGACGTACATCAGCGAGGAGCAGAGCCGTGGCGGTACGAGCGGTCCGGGGCGCCGTCCAACTCGAACGGGACGAGGCGGGGCACATGGACGAGCAGGTGGGCGAGCTGCTCACCGCGGTCCTGGAGCGCAACGGACTCACCCCGGACGACCTGATCAGCATCTGGTTCACGGCCACCCCCGACCTGCACAGCGACTTCCCGGCCGCCGCCGCGCGCAAGCTCGGCATCGTGGACGTCCCGCTGATCTGCGCCCAGGAGCTGGACATCGCGGGCGCCATGCCCCGGGTCGTACGGATCCTCGCGCACATCGAGTCCGACCGGCCCCGCTCCGAGATCGCCCACGTGTACCTGGGCGCCGCGGCCGCACTCCGCAAGGACATCGCCCAGTGAGGACCGCCCTCGTCATCGGCACCGGGCTGATCGGCACCTCCGCCGCCCTCGCCCTGGCCCAGCGCGGAGTCACCGTCCACCTCGTCGACCACGACCCCGAGCAGGCCCGTACGGCGGCCGCGCTCGGCGCCGGTACCGACGAGGCGCCCGAAGGCCCCGTGGACCTCGCGATCGTCGCGGCCCCGCCCGCGCATGTGGCCGCGACCCTCGCCGACGCCATGCGCCGGGGTCTCGCGCGCGGCTACCTCGACGTGGCCTCCGTCAAGGGCGGCCCACGGCGTGAGCTGGAGGAGCTGGGCCTCGACCTCTCCTCCTACATCGGCACCCACCCCATGTCGGGCCGCGAGAAGTCCGGGCCGCTGGCCGCCACCGGTGACCTCTTCGAGGGCCGGCCCTGGGTGCTCACCCCGACCCGGGACACCGACACCGAGGTCCTGAACCTCGCCCTGGAGCTGGTCTCGCACTGCCGGGCCGTCCCGGTGGTCATGGACGCGGACGCCCACGACCGGGCCGTCGCCCTGGTCTCGCACATGCCGCACCTCGTCTCCAGCCTGGTCGCCGCGCGGCTGGAGCACGCGGAGGAGGCGGCCGTACGGCTGTGCGGGCAGGGCATCCGGGACGTGACCCGGATCGCGGCCTCCGACCCGCGTATGTGGATCGACATCCTCTCCGCCAATCCCGGGCCGGTCGCCGACCTCCTCGCCGATGTCTCCGCCGACCTCGACGAGACCGTCCAGGCCCTGCGTGCCCTCCAGGCCTCCGACGAGGCCAAACGGCGTGAGGGCGTCAGCGGTATCGAGGACGTCCTGCGGCGGGGCAACGCGGGGCAGGTGCGGGTGCCCGGCAAGCACGGGTCCGCTCCGCGGGTCTACGAGGTGGTGGCGGTGCTGATCGACGACCAGCCGGGGCAGCTGGCGCGGATCTTCGCCGATGCGGGGGCCGCCGGGATCAACGTCGAGGACGTGCGGATCGAGCACGCCACCGGGCAGCAGGCCGGGCTGGTGCAGTTGATGGTGGAGCCGAAGGCGGCGGTGGTGCTGACGGGGGCCTTGCGGGAGCGGGGCTGGGCGATTCGGCAGTAGGGGGTCGGTGCGCGGCGTGGGTTTTCCGCCCCCGCCGCCCCTACCCGTCCCATCCCCGGGGCTCCGCCCCGGACCCCGCCGGGGGCTGCGCCCCCTGGCCCCCGCTTTCGGCCTGGACGGCCTCGTCCTCAAACGCCGGACGGGCTGGAAAGGCTGGGCGGTGCTGGAAGGGGCACCGGTGGGGGCGCTGGAGGGGCGGCCGGATGGGGTACGCGCACCCAGTACCCTTGTCCGGGGCGTCTTCCGTCCCGCCCCACCTACCTCGGACCAGGAAAGGTGCTCCCCAGTGGAACGCGCCACAGTGATCGTTGCCATCGACGGCCCCTCCGGCACGGGCAAGTCGAGCACCTCGAAGGCCGTGGCCGCGCAGCTCGGGCTGAGCTACCTGGACACGGGGGCCCAGTACCGGGCGATCACCTGGTGGATGGTCAACAACGCCATCGACATAGACGACCCGTCGGCGATCGCCGACGTGGCGGGGAAGCCGGAGATCGTCTCGGGGACCGACCCGTCCGGGCCGACCATCACCGTCGACGGCACGGATGTCGCCGGGCCGATCCGCACCCAGGAGGTCACCTCCAAGGTCAGCGCGGTGAGCGCCGTCCCCGAGGTGCGGGCGCGTATCACCGAGCTGCAGCGGTCCATCGCGGCGGGCGCCGAGAACGGCATCGTCGTCGAGGGCCGTGACATCGGTACGACCGTGCTGCCGGACGCCGACCTGAAGATCTTCCTCACCGCATCCCCGGAGGCCCGCGCCGCCCGCCGCAGCGGTGAGCTGAAGGGCTCCGACGTCCAGGCGACCCGTGAGGCCCTGCTCAAGCGGGACGCGGCCGACTCCAGCCGTAAGACGTCGCCGCTCGCCAAGGCGGACGACGCGGTCGAGGTGGACACCTCGGACCTCACCCTCCAGCAGGTCATCGAGTGCGTCGTCACCCTCGTCGAGGAGAAGCGGGCGGGCAAGTGAGCGAAGCCTCCGCGGACCGGGCCCCGTCGGCCCGGGCGACCTCGGCCGGGACACCGCCGGCCGGGGCTCCCTCGTCGCGCGGCGCCGAGGTGGGCCGGCGTATCGGTGTCGGCCTGATGTACGGGCTGTGGAAGCCGCGCGTACTGGGCGCCTGGCGGGTCCCCACGACCGGCCCGGTGATCCTCGCCCCCAACCACTCCCACATCGTCGACGGCCCGATGGTCATCGGCGTGGCACCCCGGCCGTCGCACTTCCTGGTCAAGAAGGAGGCGTTCGTCGGGCTGCTCGGCCCGTTCATGCGCGCCGTCGGCCAGGTGGAGGTGGACCGTTCGACCGCCGACCGCACCGCCATCACCCAGGCGCTCGCCGTCCTGGCGAACGGCGGCGTGCTCGGCATCTTCCCGGAGGGCACCCGCGGCGAGGGCGACTTCGCCTCGCTGCGCGCCGGGCTCTCCTACTTCGCCCTGCGCAGCGGCGCGCCGATCGTCCCGGTCGCCGTACTGGGAAGCACGGAGCGGCGCGGACGGTTGGTCAAGGCACTGCCCCCGCTGCGCTCCCGCGTCGACATCGTCTTCGGCGACCCGTTCGAGGCGGGCGACGGCAGCGGACGGCGTACACGCAAGGCACTCGACGAGGCGACCGTGCTCATCCAGAAGCAGCTCGGCGCCCACCTGGACCATGCCCGGCGGCTCACCGGCCGCCGGTAAAACGCCGGGCGTCCGATCGGGCGCTGGGCGACACTGAGTAGTGGATTGTCCGGCGGACACGCCGGGCGCTCCACCGATCACCACGATGAACTACGAGGTACGGACTTCATGAACGACCAGTTTCCCTCCGAGCACGAGCACGGAGAGCTTGGCGACGCCGAGTACGCGGAGTTCATGGAGCTCGCCGCGGTAGAGGGCTTCGACATCGAGGACGTCGAGGGCGCGATCGAGGAGGCGGGCCACGGTCCGCTGCCCGTCCTCGCCGTCGTCGGCCGCCCGAACGTCGGCAAGTCGACCCTGGTGAACCGCATCATCGGCCGTCGCGAGGCCGTCGTCGAGGACAAGCCCGGCGTCACCCGCGACCGCGTCACCTACGAGGCCGAGTGGGCGGGCCGCCGCTTCAAGGTCGTCGACACCGGCGGCTGGGAGCAGGACGTCCTCGGCATCGACGCCTCCGTCGCCGCCCAGGCCGAGTACGCCATCGAGGCCGCCGACGCCGTCGTGTTCGTCGTCGACGCCAAGGTCGGCGTCACCGACACCGACGAGGCCGTCGTCCGGCTGCTGCGCAAGGCCAACAAGCCCGTGGTGCTCTGCGCCAACAAGGTCGACGGCCCGAGCGGCGAGGCCGACGCCACCGCCCTGTGGTCCCTCGGCATCGGCGAGCCGCACCCGGTCTCCTCGCTGCACGGCCGCGGCACCGGCGACATGCTGGACGCCGTCCTGGAGGCCCTGCCGGAGGCGCCCGAGCAGAGCTTCGGCACAGCCGTCGGTGGCCCGCGCCGTATCGCGCTCATCGGCCGTCCGAACGTCGGCAAGTCCTCGCTCCTCAACAAGGTGGCGAACGAGGAGCGCGTCGTCGTCAACGAGATCGCGGGCACCACCCGTGACCCGGTCGACGAGCTGATCGAACTCGGCGGTATCACCTGGAAGTTCGTCGACACGGCGGGCATCCGCAAGCGCGTCCACCTCCAGCAGGGCGCCGACTACTACGCCTCGCTGCGCACCGCAGCCGCCGTCGAGAAGGCGGAGGTGGCCGTCATCCTCATCGACGCCTCCGAGTCCATCTCGATCCAGGACCAGCGGATCGTGACGATGGCCGTCGAGGCGGGCCGCGCGCTCGTCATCGCCTACAACAAGTGGGACACCCTCGACGAGGAGCGCCGCTACTACCTGGAGCGGGAGATCGAGACCGAGCTCGGCCAGGTCGCCTGGGCGCCCCGGGTCAACGTCTCGGCACGCACCGGCCGCCACATGGAGAAGCTGGTCCCCGCGATCGAGACGGCCCTCGCCGGCTGGGAGACCCGGGTTCCCACGGGCCGCCTGAACGCCTTCCTCGGCGAGCTGGTCGCCGCCCACCCGCACCCGATCCGGGGCGGCAAGCAGCCCCGCATCCTCTTCGGCACCCAGGCCGGCACCAAGCCCCCGCGCTTCGTCCTCTTCGCCTCCGGCTTCATCGAGGCGGGCTACCGCCGCTTCATCGAGCGCCGGCTGCGCGAGGAGTTCGGCTTCGACGGCACCCCGATCCACATCTCGGTGCGGGTGCGCGAGAAGCGCGGCAAGAAGAAGTAGCGGTCCGAGTACATGAGGAGGGCGGCTGCCCGAAGGTCCGGTGACCTCGGGCAGCCGCCCTCCTCATGTGTCCCTGCGCGCCGCTTCGAGTCTCTTCGTGGTCAGAGGCCCCGGCGTGGGTTCGGGGGCAGGGGCGACGGGATGTGGTGCATCCCCGTGTGTCCGGTGGGAATCCGCCCGACCGGCTGCCACACGGCCGCCGTCGTGGCCGTGTGACCGGGCTGGGTCTCTCGCTGCGTGGCGAGATGCCCCGCCGCGTGCCGGGCGCCGTACGAGCCGGAGTTGTACGAGCCCGTGCCGTGCTGTCCGCCCGAGCCGTGGGTGAGGTTCCCGAAACCCGTGAACCCCAAGCCCTCCTCCCCGTGCCGGTCGCCCGGCAGGGACCGATAGGTTCTGACCCACTCCGCGTAGAGCATGTCGTAGATGGGCGTGGCCGAGGGGCCGCCCGAAGGATCCTGAGTCGGCCGCATGGACGGGATCGACTGATAGGACTGGCGGCGGGGAACGTCAAATGCGTGCACGTCTGTGCCAACGACCCCGCCCCGGAAGAGATGCGCTCCCTCAACCATTCAGCCTCCGGGGCGCTGCTGTTTTCAGGGGCGCGGGGAACTGCGCGACCAGCCCCGTACGACCCGCAGCCGGCCGACCAGCGATCAACCTACGGCGAAACTCCGAGCGCGCACCCCCGGCGCAGAATCAGGTCCCGGCCAGCGGCAGGGTCGCCGCCACCAACTTCCCGTTCGCCGCCGCCTTGTCGAGCGCGTCCCGCAGCAGATCCTCCCGCGGCTGCCGCCCGATCGACCCCACGGGCGCCGCGAACATCAGCACCTGCTGATGCTTGTTCGCGGCCGCCCGCCACGCGTCGGCGACCTGCAGCGCCTGATGGGCCTGCCACCACGCGACCGGCGAACCCCCGGGGGTGCCCGGCTGCAGGATGGCGTGCAGCTGACCCATGGCGAGCAGGACGGACCAGCCGTGCAGCACGGGCGGTACGGAGTCGATCTGGGGGAGCGGCATGAAGCCCTGCTCGATGAGCAGTGGCAGGAAGTCGTCGCCGGCGCCGGTCGTGCCGGGGCGGGCGATGGGGGCGGTCGGCTCGACGACCAGCGCCGGGTGCAGTTCGCCGCTGAGCAGGATCAGCCCGCTGGTGACGCCGAGCACCGCCTGCTCGGGCGCGGCCTGGGCCTGGGCCGGGCTGTCCCCGGCGATGGAACGGGCGGCGCCCTGCAACTGCTCCTCGGTGACCTGGACGACCTGGGAGGGCAGACAGGTGGCGTGGGCGAAGGCGAGCACGGCTGTCTCGTCGCCGACGAAGAGGACGGTGCTGGTGCGCTCCTGCTCGGAGTCGCCGGGGGTGCGGCACGACGTGCAGTCGTAGCCGCCGGGGGCGTTCTCTCCGGCGAGCAGCCGGTCGGCTTCTACGTCGCCGATCTCGGCGCGTACCTCGTCGCTGACGTCGAGCATGCGCGGCACGGTGGCTCCTCGGGATGCGGTGCGGTGTCGGTGCCGGGTGGCGCCCGGCCCATGAGCACGGAGGTTCCGGCTCATGAAGGAGACAACGGACGATCTGTGGCCGGAGTCACGCCCGATGACGAACGGAATCGAACCAACCGCAGCGCAGGGTGAATCCCTGGGCGGAATCGGTTACTCCGCGCCAACTTCCCGAGGCTCCGGCGAAGTTGGCCCGGTGAAGTGGGTCACAGGCCGACCGGGGTCTTGGTCGACATATCCGGAAATCAGGGAATGAAGTGGGTGGCCGGAATTGGTCGCTACTCGCGGTAACGGCGAACTGGCCTCGTATGACAAGCGATTGCTTGCTGACAACCCGTCAACCTCTCTACATTCCCGGCCGTGTGCAACGAGCACCGCTCGGGTACGTCCGCCGGCCGCGCAGAGCCAGACAGCGCGCAGCACCACCTCCGGCGGACGGGGCGGAGCGCGACACCCGCGTCCCCGCGCGGGAAGCGCCCCGCCTTTGGGGGACCCCGGGTCCGTGGAGAGGAATCTTCATGTCCGAATGTGCCGATACCACGCGCGGCAGCGCTCGCAGGACGCGTACGACGGCGGTCCTCGCCGGGGCGGCGTTGCTCGCCCCGCTCGGGCTCCTGGCCGTCACCGGCAGCGCCTCGGCGGCCGACAGCGGAGTGTGGGACCGCATCGCCAAGTGCGAGAGCGGCGGCAACTGGCGCATCAACACCGGCAACGGCTACTACGGCGGCCTGCAGTTCTCCGCCTCCACCTGGCGTGCCTACGGCGGCACCGCCTACGCGGCCACCGCCGACAAGGCCTCCAAGGCCCAGCAGATCGCGATCGCCACGAAGGTCCAGCGCGCCCAGGGCTGGGGAGCGTGGCCCATCTGCTCCGGTCGCGCCGGAGCGTCCGGCAGCGCGCCCGCGGCGCCCTCCACCGGCTCGGCCGCCGGCAAGCCGACCCGGCCGGCCGACTCCGCCGGGTCCGGGAAGCCCGCGAAGTCCGCCAAGTCGGCTCCCGCGAAGACACCGGCGCGCCCCGCCGGCCACCCGGACCGCAGCGCGTCCCGCGGTGACTACACCGTCCGGCAGGGCGACACGCTCAGCGGCATCGCCACCCGGCACGGCACCACCTGGCGACAGGTCTACGCCGCCAACAAGGCCGTCATCGGCGGCGACCCGAACATGATCGTGCCCGGTCAGCGACTCGACCTCTGACCCGACCGGCTCGCTCCCTCCCCGCGCCCTGTCAGGCGAGTTCGGCCGCCTCGCCGCCGAACGCCAGTGCCCCGCGCCGCAGTTCGTACACGAGAACGCCCGGCACCTCGCGCAGGCCCGGCGGCAGGCGCTGTTCGGCGACGACCACACAGGCGTCGAGGCCGCTCAGCAGCTCGTACGTGCGGGCCGCGACCGCCGGTGACATGCCCTGGGTGGGCTCGTCCACGAGGACGACACGCGCGCGGGCCGACAGCGCGCGGGCGAGGGCGAGCATGCGCTGCTCACCGCCGGAGAGCGTGCCGGCGCGGCGGGGGAGCAGGGGTTCGATCCCCGGATAGGCGTCCAGGGCGTACGAGAGGTCCGGCGCGGCGAGTTCGAGGTTCTCGCGCACGGTGAGCGAACCGAAGACGGCCCGCCGCTCCGGTACGAGGACCAGGCCCCGCCGGGCGCGCTCGTACGCGGGCGTCCTGGTGATGTCGGCCCCGTCCCACACCACGGCACCGCCGGAGAGCGGCACCGTGCCGGCGAGGGCCCGCAGCGCGGTCGTACGGCCGGAGCCGTTGCGGCCGAGCAGCACGGTGACGCCGGGGCCCGGGGCGGTGAGGGTGAGCCCGTGCAGGGCCTCCAGCGGGCCGTAGCGGACGCGGGCGTGACGGAGGGAGATGAGAGTCATCGTCCGACCGCCTGGTCGGGCGGGTCCGGCGGGCCGAGGGCGCCCGGTGGACCGAGGACGTGGTCGGCGGGTCCGGAGGTGACGATCCGGCCCGCCGCCATGACGTGCACGACGTCCGCGAGGTCCGCGACGAGGTCGAGGTCGTGCTCGACGACCAGCAGGGCCATGCCGTCGTCGGCGAGGGCGCGCAGCACCCGGGCGAGGGCGGCCACCTCGGCCGTGTCGAGCCCGGCGGCCGGCTCGTCGAGCAGCAGCACCCGAGGGCTTCCGGCGAGCGCCCGCGCCAGCTCGACCCGGCGCAGCGTCCCGGTCGGCAGCCCGGCCGCCGGCGCCCTCCGCACCGGCCCGTCCAGCCCGAACAGCCGCAACGCCCGCTCCACGGCCCCGGGATCGGCGATCCGCCCCTGCTCGGCGCCCACCCGGACGTTCTCGGCCACGGTCAACGACGGGAAGACCGCCAGCTGTTGAAAGGTCCGGGCGATGCCGAGCCGGGTACGGGCGTGCGCGGGCAGCCGGGTGATGTCCCGCCCGCCGAGGCGCACCTGCCCGGCGTCGGGCCGCAGTGTCCCGGCCAGACAGTGGAAGAGCGTGCTCTTCCCCGCACCGTTGGGTCCCACCACCGCGCTGACCCGCCCCGGAAGAACATCGAGATCGACACCGCCGAGGGCCGCGAACTCGCCGTAGCTGAGGTGGAGGCGGCGGGCCTGGAGGGAGGGAGAAGGGGAGGACGAGGGGGAGCGAGTAGGGGCGGGGCGCGGGGTGCGGGCGGACGGGGTGGGGCCGGGGGCAGGGCGGGGCGGGGCGCCCGTGCGGGCCTCGGGCGGGTGCTCGGTGCGCGTGCCGGTGCCGGTGCCGGTGCCGGTGCCGATGCCGGTGTCGGCGTCGGTGTCGGGCGTGGGCGGTCTGTGGACGTCGTCGATCCGCTCCCCGGCGTGGTCCCCGGGCCGTACGCCGCCAGGCTCGCCCGTGCTGGGCTCGGTTCCGCCCGTGTCGGGCTCGGTCCCGCCCGTCTCATGCCCGGCCTGGTCGTCCTGCCCGTCTCGCGATGAGCGGTGGGCCTCGGGCGTGGGCTGTCCGGGGCCGGTTCGGACCCGCCTCCGGCCCTTGCCCGTGCCTTCGCGGTCCTGCGGGTGGCCGGTCGCGGGTCGGCTCGCGGCGGGGTCTCGGGCAGTGGCCCCGGCGCCCGCGTCGCGGTCCGCCCCGCCGACGCCCCCGGCCGCTGTCGAGGCGTCCGTCGGCCTCGTGACCTCGGGCACGTCCCGCCGCGCCCGCGCGACGCCCCGACCGCCCCCTGCCGAACCGTCCGTCGGGCGGACAGCCACCGCACTGCCGTGCCCCGTCGGCCTTCCGGCCCCCACCCGCACCCGCTCCCGAGCCCGTACCCCCGCCGCCGTCAGCTCGCGGTGGCCCCCGGCCCCCGGTCGCAGCCGTACGAGCCCGGTCCGCACCGCCTCGTAGGGGCCGCCGGGGAAGCGGCCCACCAGGACGGCCAGGACGCCGATGACCGCCGCGGCCACGCCGCCCTCGGTGCCCGCGTCCAGGCCCACCAGCAGGGCCGCCGCGGCGAGGGCGCCGAGTGTGCTGTCGGCGCCCAGGACGACGATCGCGGCGAACCAGAGGAGGCCGCGGACGGGGTCGTAGGCGGCGGGGTCGAAGGCGCGGACACCCATGGCGAGCATGCCGCCGCCGAGGGCGGCGAGGGCGGCGCCCGTCACGAACGCCGCCAGCTTCAGCGACGGGACGCGTACACCCGCCGCCGACGCCCCCGACTCGTGGTCCCGCAGCGCGGCGAGGGCCCGCCCGGTGCGGCCCCGGCGAAGGGCGTGGGTGGCCAGGAGCGCCAGGGACAGCAGGCCCAGCTCCAGCACGTAGTACGCGCGGTCGCCCTCGAAGCCCGGGGGGCGGGTGACGGTGAGGCCCGAGACCGCGTACGGCTGGGCGAAGACGAAACGGCTCACGCCGACGCCCACGGCGAAGGTGGCGAGGGCCAGTGCGAGGCCGTGGCGGCTGATGGCGGGCCAGCCGGTCAGCAGGCCGAGGGGGGCCACCAGAAGGACGGCCACCAGGAGTGCGGTGAGTTCGGGGAGGGCGGGGAGGAAGGGGAAGCGGCCGGCTGCCAGGAGTGCCGTGAACAGGGCGCCCAGGCCCGCGTACGCCGCCTGGCCCAGGGAGATCTGACCGCCCCGGCCCGTCACCACCACCAGGGAGAGCAGGATCACGCCCAGCGCGGGCACCTGGACGGACGTGTGCAGGTCCCGGCCCGCGAAGCCCAGGGGGATCAGGAACAGCAGGACCGCCACGATCCAGGCACCGGCGGGTGTCCCGACCCGCGCGGTAGCCGTGCGTGGCAGCGCGTCGCGCGTGCCCACGCCGGGCAGGACGAGGGCCGTGACGAGGAGGGCGACCACGAAGAGATTGGCGCCCACGGCCTGGAGCAGTGGCTCCGCCCAGCCCGACGGATGGAACCGGGTCAGCTGGCTCTGCGCGATCCCGATGCCCAGCGCCACCACCACGGCCACCGGGAGGCTGCGCATCCGGGCGGCGACCGCCACGGCGACCACCTCCATCACCAGCAGCGGCAGGCCGTACGGGTCGAGGCGTACGTACGGGGCCAGCAGGACGCCCGTCAGGCCCGCCGTGAAGGAGCCGAACGCCCAGCCCGCGGCGGCGACCCGGTCCGCGTCGACGCCACCGAGGACGGCGAGGGAGCGGTCGTCCACGACGGCGCGGAGTTCGCGGCCGAAGCGCGTCCAGCGGGTGACCGCGCCCACGGCCGCCGCGACCGCCACGGCCACCGCCAGCTGCCCCCACGGGTCGGCCGACACCAGCGTCGGCGCGTCGTCCCGCGCCCCCTGGCCCCACAGCAGCGCGGCCCCGCCGACGAGGAGGACGAAGACGCCGATGGAGGCGACCAGGGTCTGCGCCGGGTCGCCGCCGAGCACGGCGAGCGGGCGGAAGACGAGGCGTTCCAGGGCCAGGCCGATCGCGGGGGCGACCAGCAGCAGGGTCACGAGGGCGCCGAGCCAGAGGGGCCACCCCCACTCCACGGTGCACTGCCGCAGCAGATACGCGCACACCATGGCGATCGCCCCGTGCGCGAAGTTGAGCACCCCGGTCGCCCGGTACGTCACGATCAGACCGATTCCGGTGAGGGCCGCCGCGCTGCCGACCGAGAGCCCGGCCAGCGTGAGGTCGTACGTCAGCGACGCCATCAGCCCTCCGCGGGCCCGGCCGGGTCGCTTCCGGAGGGCGCGTCGCAGATCGGGCACGGCCGCAGTTCGCCGCCTGCCAGCACCCGGGAGTCCACCGGCACCGCCTCCGCCTTGCCGGCCACCAGCGGGCAGTCCGCGCGGTGCCAGAGGGTGCCGCCGGGCACCATCAGCAGCGTGCCGCTGGTGGCGAGGGGCGCGGACACCGCCGGCCCGGGAGTGTCGGCCGGCTCGGCGGCGACCAGGAGGCCGTACAACTCCTCGACCCGCGTGGCGGCCAGGGCGTTCCGGCCGTGGGCGAGGAGGATCGCGCCCGCGACGATCAGCGCGGCGCCGGGGACCGTGCAGGAGGCCAGATAGGGGAGCTGCCGTTCGGCGAAGCGCTCACCCGAGACGCCGTACCAGCCGACGACACACAGGACCGCGCCGCCGGCGAGCGAGGCCCAGCCGGCCCACAGGACGGGGTGCACGGTCCGCAGTCGGGCTGTCCGCATCCGGGGCATCCGGGGCTCCCACACGTCGTGTGTCTGTCCATCGCAGCCGATGGCTTGCACTATGCCTTCTGCAAGCTGACCCTGAAAGAACCGGGCGCGTGCCGCCCGGTCCGACACCCGGTGGTGAGCCAGATGGTTCTCGGGAGCGACCTCAGGCGGGCGAACGGACGGCGGGGCCCCGGCCCACGGACGGCGGGACGGGGTACGGCCCTGGCGGCCGCCCTGGTCCTCCTCCTCGCCCCGGCCCTCGCGGCGTGCAGCGACGACAGCGGTGGCGGCGGTGACACGGCACCGCCCACGCCCACCGTGGAACGGACGACGAGCGAACCCGCCGAATCGCCCACGAGCGCGAGCGGGCCCGCGGACACGGCGGCGGCCGAGAAGCAGATCAAGGAGAACTGGAAGACGTTCTTCGACCCCTCCACCTCCACCAAGGAGAAGCAGGCGGTTCTGGAGAACGGCGAGGAAATGGGCCCGGTGCTGGCCGCCTTCAGCGGTGACGAGCGCGGCGGGCAGGTGGAGGCCGAGGTCCAGAAGGTGACGTTCACCTCGGCGACGGACGCCGACGTGACCTACACGCTGCTCCTGGAGGGCGCCACGGCCCTGCCGGACGCGGCGGGCACGGCCGTCGAGCAGGACGGCACCTGGAAGGTCTCCGTCAAGACACTGTGCGGACTGGTCGCGCTGAGCGGCAATGCGACACCCGGTCCGGGCTGCTGAGACGGCCGCCGCAGGCCTGCTGCTCCTCCTGGCGACGGCCTGCGGCAGCCGGCTCCCGGAGAGCGACTTCGAGAACCGGGGCGCCACCACGCCGCCGGTGAGCGCAGAGCCCCTGCGCGTCGGGATCATCACCAGTGTCACCAGCCCGGTCGGCGGGGCCGCGTTCACCGGGCCGCGCGACGGGGCGAAGGCCTACTTCGCCGCGCTCAACGCGCGCGGTGGCATCGACGGCCGCCGGGTCGAGGTGCGGGAGTGCGACGACGGGGGCAGCGGCGTCGGCAACAACGAGTGCGTGCACCGGCTCGTCGAGGAGGACGACGTGGTGGCCCTGGTCGCCACCACCGCCCTCGACTACGCGGGCGCCTCCCAGGTGGCCCGCGCGCGCGTGCCCGACATCGGCGGCCAGCCCATCGGCCCGGCCTACGACACCTACCCGTACCTGTACAGCGTCTACGGCAGCCTCGCGCCCAGGAACGGCACGACCGGCTGGGACGGCGAGCAGTACGGCGGCACGGAGGTCTACCGCTACTTCAAGCGCGAGCACGGGGCGCGTTCGGCCGCGGTGGTGTCGTACAACCAGTCCGCGTCGGCCGCGTACGCGCGTCTGATCGTGCGGGGGCTGAAGGCCGAGGGGTACGAGGTGGTCACCGAGCAGGTCGACTTCGCTCTGCCCAACTTCCGCGCGGCCGCCGCCGACATCGAGGAGCGGGGCGCCGACCTGGTCTTCGACGCCATCGACGGGCACGGCAACGCCCGGCTCTGCGAGGCGCTGGACGAGGCCGGCGTCGAGCTCACCGCCAAGGTCACCAACGTGCAGAACTGGACCTCCTCGGTCGCCGGGGACTACAAGGACGCTCCGCGCTGCCGCAACGCCCTGTGGGCCACGGGGTCCAGCCGCAACTACGAGGACACCGGCGAGGAGGCCGTACGGGAGTTCCGGGACGCGACGAAGGGACTGAAGACGCACTCCCAGTGGCAGCTGGAGGGCTGGGCGGCCGCGATGTGGTTCACGGACGCGGCGCGCTCGTGCGCGGGGAGCCGGGAGGGCGTCACGCGCGCGTGTGTCGACCGGTTCATGAACCGCGACGAGCCCTACAGCGCCGACGGACTCCTCGTCCCCGTCCGGTTCGAGCGGCTCACCGAGCCCCCGAGGACACGCCGGACGTGTGTGTCCGTGGCCCGCTGGCAGGACGGGAAGGGGTGGGTGAGCCAGGGGGACATGAACGACACCTGCTTCGACGTGCCGCAACTGCCCTACAGGCCCTGACGCGCTTCACCAACCCACTTCAGACCCCGATGCGTTTCGCGGCGAACAGGTTCCCTCATCCGGCTATCGATCGGGCAACCGTTGCGAAACAAGTTGGTGATGATGTCCAACCATTACCAGGGATCCCGGGTCTAAGCGTGTGGTGGTGGACCAGCACCTCCATTGACGGACGACCAGGGACAACAGGGGGCTCGGGGGACGCATGCACATTTCTTTCCTCATACACAACGCGTACGGGATCGGGGGGACGATCCGGACGACCTACAACCTCGCGAACACCCTGGCCGAACAGCACGACGTGGAGATCGTCTCCGTCTTCCGCCACCGTGACGAGCCCGTCTTCGACGTGAGCCCGAAGGTCCGGCTGCGTGGCCTGGTCGACATCCGGGAGGGCGGCGCAGACAAGGGGCACGCCGACCTGGAGCGTCCCGCCAAGGTCTTCCCGCGCGCCGAGGGCCGTCACCACCAGTACAGCGTCCTGACCGACCGGCGTATCGCCGGGCATCTCGCCTCGGTCGACGCCGACGTCCTGGTCGGCACCCGCCCCGGGCTGAACGTGCACATGGCCCGGCAGACCCGCCGCGGCCCGATCCGCGTCGGCCAGGAGCACCTCACGCTCGACAGCCACTCCCCGGCCCTGCGCGCCACCCTGCGCGGCGTCTACCCGCGGCTCGACGCGCTCACCACCACCACCGAGGCCGACGCGCGCGCGTACGGCTCGAAGATGCGGCTGCCCGGGGTCCAGCTCCAGGCCGTGCCCAACCCGGTGCCCGCGCCCGGCATCGATCCGGCCGACGGCACCGGCAAGTGGGTCGTCGCCGCGGGCCGGCTCGCGCCCGTCAAGCGCTACGACCTGCTCATCAAGGCCTTCGACAAGGTCCGTGAGGAGCGGCCCGACTGGCGGCTGCGGATCTACGGCGGCGGCAAGCAGAAGGACAAACTCCGCGCCCTCGTCGACAAACTGGGCCTCTACAACCACGTGTACCTGATGGGCCCCGCCAACCCCATCGAGCCCGAGTGGGCCAAGGGCTCCATCGCCGCCGTCACCTCCAGCCTGGAGTCGTTCGGCATGACGATCGTCGAGGCCATGCGCTGCGGCCTGCCGGTGGTCTCCACGAACTGCCCGCACGGCCCCGGCGAGATCATCGACGACGGCGTCGACGGCCGCCTGGTCAAGGTCGGCAACGTCAAGGCCATCGCCGGCGGTCTCCTGGAACTCATCAACGACGACGACAAGCGGCAGCGGATGGCGCAGGCCGCGCTCAAGGACTCCGAGCGCTTCGACCCGTCCCGGATCGCCGAGCGCTACGAGACGCTCTTCGGCGACCTCGTCGCCCGTGGCGGCTCCTCGTCGGTGGGCCGGATGCGCGGCTCCCTGCACCGCACCCGCGGCGCCCTGCTCGGCGGCGCGTACGCCGTTCGGGATGCCGGACGTTCCGCTTTCAAGAAGGGGCGCACCGCATGATGACGCTGGCTCCGCAGCAGCCCACGCACCGCGACGACCAGGAGGACAGGGACACGCCCCCGCGCACCGACTGCGTCGCCGACTTCGCGGGCGGCCTGACCTTCGACATCGCCGACCTGGGCGTGTCCGGCCCCGCCCATCTGGTCCTCGTCGACCGCGACGGCGACCAGGAAGTGCGCCTGCCGCTCACCCCGGCCGGCGGTGGCCGTCTGCGGGCCGCGCTGCCCAGCAGCGTGGCCGTCCCCGAGGGCTTCTGGGACGTCTACCTCCAGGTGGCCGACGGCGAACCGCAGCGTCTGGCCCCCGGCGTCAACGACCTGCGCTCCCTCGTCGACCGCGCCCCCACCCCCTCCGCCGACCGGATCGTCGTCCGCATCCCGTACGGCACCAAGCACGGCAACCTCACCGTCCGCAGCTGGGAGCGCTCCCCCCACGCCGAGGCCGGTGAACTCCACATCGGCGACGGCGAACTGGAGGTGACCGTCCGGGCGTACGGCGCCGGGCCCACCCCCGACGCGTACGTCGAACTCACCGACCAGAACGGGGTGCTGCCCGCCGTACGGACCGGCCTCACCGCGAACGACGAGCGGGGCGGTCTGCGGTTCACCGTCTCCTACGGCGATCTGCGGCCCGGCCACTGGGACCTGTGGCTGCGTCCCCAGGGCGAGACCGGCCCGCGGGTGCGGATCGCGCGGCTGCTCGACGACATCGTCGACAAGCACCCGGTCTTCGTCTATCCCAAGTCCCGTGCCGAGAGCGAGCACGGCCCGGTGGAGGGCGAGCCGTACTACACGGCCCACAACGACCTGTCCGTCACGGTCGTAGCCGCCGGCTGAGGCCGATACCGAGACCGAGGCCGAGGCTGAGGCTGGGGCCGAGCGCAGCCGTTGAGGACACTCCCTGTCCTCAACGGCTGGCAGACTCGCCCCATGTTGGAGACATCGGCACGGCTGCTGCGGCTGCTCTCGCTCCTGCAGTCCCACCGCGAATGGTCCGGCCCGGAGCTCGCCGACCGGCTCGGCGTCACCGCGCGCACGGTCCGCCGGGACGTGGACCGGCTGCGTGAACTGGGCTACCCGGTCAACGCCAGCCCCGGCACGGGCGGCGGCTACCAGCTCGGCGCCGGGGCCGAGCTGCCGCCGCTCCTCCTCGACGACGAGGAGGCGGTAGCGGTGGCCGTCGGGCTGCGCTCGGCCGCCGGGCAGGGCATCGACGGCATCGGCGAGTCCTCCGTACGCGCCCTCGCCAAACTCGAACAGGTGCTGCCGAGCAGGCTGCGCCGCCGGGTGGGCGCCCTGAACGCCTTCACCGTGCCGCTGCTGCGCGGCCCCCAGCTCTCCACGATCGACCCGGCGGTCCTCACCGAGATCGCGAACGCCTGCCGGGACGCCGAGCGGCTGCGCTTCGAGTACCGCGACCACGGCGGCGCCAGCACCCGCCGTACCGTCGAGCCGCACCGCCTGGTGTGCACCGAGCGCCGCTGGTACCTGGTCGCCTGGGACGTCGAGCGCGCCGACTGGCGCACCTTCCGGGTGGACCGGGTCACGCCCAGGCCGCCGCACGGCCCGCGCTTCACGCCCCGCGAGCCACCGGCCGAGGACCTCGCCGCATACGTCTCCAAGGGGGTCTCCACGCGCGTGTACGCCTCGCACGCCGTCGTACGGCTGCTGGTGCCCCTCCATGAGGCCGCCGAACGCATATCGCCCTCGGCGGGCACCCTGGAGGCCGTCGACGAGCACAGCTGTCTGCTGCGCACCGGGGCCCCGAGCCTCGATGTGATGGCCATTCACGTGGCGATGACGGGCGTCGACTTCGAGGTCGTCGAACCGGCCGAGCTGACCGGGACGATCAGGGCCCTGCGGGACCGTCTGTCGGCCGCTCTTGACCGAACCGGGGATGCGGAGTCTTCTCCTGGCCCTTCCGGGTCTGGGGCGGGGTGATCGCCGCGAACTTCGGATGGTGCAGGTCGAACGCCGGGGCCTCGGAGCGGACCCGGGGCAGCGTCACGAAGTTGTGGCGCGGCGGCGGACACGACGTCGCCCACTCCAGCGACCGGCCGTAGCCCCACGGGTCGTCGACCTCGACCTTCACCCCGTACCGCGAGGTCTTCCAGACGTTGTAGAGGAACGGCAGCGTGGACAGGCCCAGCAGGAACGCGCCGATCGTCGAGACCGTGTTGAGGGCCGTGAAGCCGTCGGCGGCCAGATAGTCCGCGTACCGGCGCGGCATGCCCTCGGCGCCCAGCCAGTGCTGCACCAGGAACGTGGTGTGGAAGCCGACGAACAGCGTCCAGAACTGGATCTTGCCGAGCCGTTCGTCGAGCATCTTCCCGGTGAACTTGGGCCACCAGAAGAAGAATCCCGCGAAGGTGGCGAAGACGACCGTGCCGAAGACGACGTAGTGGAAGTGCGCCACCACGAAGTACGAGTCGGTGACATGGAAGTCCATCGGCGGCGAGGCCAGGATCACCCCCGTGAGGCCGCCGAACAGGAACGACACCAGGAAGCCGGTCGCCCACAGCATCGGCGTCTCGAACGACAGCGAGCCCTTCAGCATCGTCCCCGTCCAGTTGAAGAACTTCACCCCCGTCGGCACGGCGATCAGGAAGCTCATGAACGAGAAGAACGGCAGCAGCACCGCGCCTGTGGCGAACATGTGGTGCGCCCACACCACCACCGACAGACCGGTGATCGCCATCGTCGCCCCGACCAGGGTCAGGTAGCCGAAGATCGGCTTGCGGCTGAAGACCGGGATGATCTCCGTGATGATCCCGAAGAACGGCAGCGCGATGATGTAGACCTCCGGGTGCCCGAAGAACCAGAAGAGGTGCTGCCACAGCAGCGCGCCGCCGTTGGCCGCGTCGAAGACCTGCGAGCCGAACCGCCGGTCCGCCTCCAGGACCAGGAGCGCCGCGGCGAGCACGGGGAACGCCATCAGGATCAGGATCGACGTGAACAGCGTGTTCCAGGTGAAGATCGGCATCCGGAACATCGTCATGCCGGGGGCGCGCATCCCGATGATCGTGGTCAGGAAGTTCACCGCGCCGAGGATCGTCCCGAAGCCGGACAGCGCGAGACCCATGATCCACATATCGGCCCCGATCCCCGGCGACCGCTCCAGGCTGTTCAGCGGCGCGTAGGCGAACCAGCCGAAGTCGGCGGGCCCCGACGGCACCAGCAGCGAGCCCAGCACGATCAGCCCGCCGAACAGGAACAGCCAGTACGACAGCATGTTCAGCCGGGGGAAGGCGACATCGGGCGCGCCGATCTGCAACGGCATGATCTCGTTGGCGAACCCGGCGAAGGTCGGCGTCGCGAAGAGCAGCAGCATGATCGTGCCGTGCAGCGTGAACATCTGGTTGAACTGCTCGTTGTCCATGATCTGCGTGCCCGGCCGGGCCAGCTCGGCGCGCATCATCAGCGCCATCAGACCGGCCGCCAGGAAGAACAGGAACGACGTGACCAGATAGAGATGGCCGATCTTCTTGTGGTCCGTAGTGGTCAGCCAGTCGACCATGATCCGGCCCGGCTGCCTGGTCCGTACGGGTCGTACCGGCCGTGCCTGTACGGTCTCGGTCCCCATCGCTCGCCCCTTCGCTGCCGCGTCCTGGGCCCGTGATGCACGCCATGATGCTCGCGCCCCGGTCGCCCCGACAGGGGGCGTACGGGGGAAGTGTGCGGGAACCGTGTATTTCCCATGTGGTGGGGGCTTCCTGGAGCCCTCCGGGAATCGGTGGGAAAAGGCTGGACATGCACCGGACACACAGGGCCCCGGACACGCTTTCCTACGGGCTATTCGCGATGGTGCCGAAGTGGTCGGGAATTATGTTCGGCAGCACGCGGAAGGCGTAAGGAACCGCTCGTACGTGTGACTGGGTTGGGCCGAAACGGGTGTCGTGGTTCTGTGACAGAAGCGTGACTGCGGGAGGACAGCGGGACCTCCGGCCGCCTACCGTGGCGGTCATGGCACCCATTCCCACCCCTTCCGAAGAGCCCCAGGACGACCCCGACGCGTATGTCGGTCTGGAGGCGCCGAACGCCGAGCGCCGCGCCGTGGAGCGCGGCTGGTCCACCGTCAGGAAGCTGCCGCCGGGCGCGATCATCACCATGGAGTACCGCGTCGGCCGGCTGAACTTCGAGGTCGCGGACGGCCGGGTGAGGCGGGCCTGGAAGGGCTGAACCCGAGCGTCGTCAGGTCCAGGACGGGCGAAGGCCCGGCTCCCTTCGGAGCCGGGCCTTCGCCGTGCGGGGGATCGGTTGTGCGTACCGGGCCCCGCTGTCTCGTGTCAGCCGCCCGCGACCGGCCGGGCCGAGGTCGCGTTGTGCGCGACCCGGTCCGCGTGGGGCGGCCGGCGGGAGCCGGTCGGGGTGACCGGGGCCCGCTCCGACCTGGTCAGATGGGGGCCGGGGGACAGATGCAGCGGCACGATAGGGGGATGCGCGGCGCGCGCCGCGACACCGGTCTCCCGGACGCCCGCGGGCTCCTCCCCGGGCACCCGCAGCGAGGCCGTGCCCACGGCGGTGGGCGTCGGCGCCGCCGCCGGCACGGACGTCGGTGCGGCTGCCGGCACGGACGTCGGTGCGGCTGCCGGCACGGATGTCGGCGTGGAGGCCGGCACCGGGGCCGTACGGCGGTCGCGCAGCGTGTCCCGCAGCGAGAAGAGCCGGGCCTCGGCGCGGGCGATCAGCGGCTCGAACCAGGGCAGCGCCAGCATGATCAGCAGACCGGCGGCCCATCCCAGCAGGACGTCGCTCAACCAGTGCGTACCGAGGTAGACCGTGGTGAGACCGACGCCGAGCGAGATCACGGCGGACAGCGCGGACAGCCAGCGCCGGGCTCTCGGCGTCGACGCCAGATAGGCCAGGATGCCCCAGGTCACCACGGCGTTGGCGGTGTGTCCCGAAGGAAATATGTCGCCGCCCAGCCACATCTCGTTGGAGCCGATCTCGGTGGCGTAGTGCGGGCCGAGCCGGCCCATGCCGATCTTGGCGGCGCCGACCGTGATGTTGAGCAGCAGCAGCGAGACCCCGAGGGCGAGCATCGGGCGCAGGGTGTGCTGTCTCCAGGAGCGCCAGCCCAGCCAGGCGGCGACCATCACGGCGGTGGGACCGCGCTGGCCCAGGACGACGTAGTAGTCCAGGAAGGCGTGGATCTGCTGCCACTGCTGGTACGGCCGGAAGAACATGATCTGCCAGTCGAGCCGGACCAGCCACGAGGTGATCACGACGGCCCACACGATGGCCACGTAGAAGGCCAGGGTGGAGGCGAAGAGCACCACCCGGTGCCGGGTCATCACCGGCACATCGATGTGGGCCGGTCGTTCCGGCTCACGGTCCAGCCTGGAGAAGACCCGGTCCAGACGGGTCGGCTTTAGTTCGGTACGCACTCAATCGACGTTACAGCGAGTGAGCTCCGACGCGGCGTGAATCACCGGCTTTGTGATGACGCCGTGATGTGGGATTGCTCTCAGATTGATGTTTATTACTGCTGAATGACGAATCGTTGCGCCACTCGGCCTTCAATTCCATGGCCTAATACTGAGCACTCGTTTTACGCCCCTTTTGAATTCGTTCACCGAATGCTTGCGTGGAATTACCCGCCCGCTCGCCGTCCGTGGCAAGCGGGTCAGGGCGGACCGGAGCCATTCAGCCAGAACGCCCCGTAGAGCGCCGACACCACCGCGACGGTGCCGAGAATCGCCGCTGACCTGCGCATACGTGCTTCGGCGAGGGCGCGGGCCAAGGGCAGCAGCAGCGGGAAGGCGGGCATCAGCAGCCGTGGCTTCGAGCCGAAGTAGCTCGACGCGCACAGTGCCAGCGAGGTGACGACTCCCGCGTAGACCAGCAGCGGGAGCGGCTGTCCCTGTCTTACACACACCACGTACAGCCAGACGAGCGAGGCCACGGCGATGATCAGCCCGACACCCGCCAGGGCCGACGGGAACGACGTGAACTTGTCGGCGACGAAACGCGCGAACGCGTAGCCGCCGTCGAAGCCGTTGCGCCACCCCGCCTGGACGTCGAGATAACCGAGCGGGCCTTTGCCCGTGCGGTGGCCGACCCACAGGACGTACCCGGCGGCCCCCAGGGGCGCGAGGAGCATTCCGAGGGCGCGCGGCGAGAGGCGAGCGCCGTCCGGTGTCTCCGCACTCCGGGTTCGTACGGACGGGGGAGCGGGCTCGTGTCGCCGTTCCCGCAGGGACGACACGATCGCCGCCGCCCAGATCGCCGCGACCACCGCCAGGCCCACCGGGCGGGTCAGCCCGGCGAGGGCGGCCAGGGCGCCCGCCGTCACCCAGCGGCCGGTCAGGACGGCGTACAGCGACCAGGCGGCCAGCGCGGTGAACAGGGCCTCCGTGTACGCCATCGACTGCACGATCCCCACCGGCAGCACGGCCCACAGCAGCACCGCGCACACCCCGACCCGGCGGCCGTACACCTGGTCGGCGACCGCGAAGATCCCCCAGGCCGCGGCGAGCGAGGCGAGCGTGCCGACGACGAGGCCGGCATGGGCGTACGACAGCGGGGTGACCGCCGACACCGCCCGCTCCAGCCACGGCAGCAGCGGGAAGAACGCCAGGTTCGAGTGGACGTCGCCGTTCGGCAGGCGCACCTCGTAGCCGTAACCGAGTTCGGCCACCCGGGTGTACCAGAGCGAGTCCCAGCGGGCCGACAGCAGGGTCAGGGCGCTCTTGTCACGCGCGGCGCTCCACACCGCGAGGACGACGAGGCCCAGGGCGCGCACGGCGGCGTACCCGAGGAGCGCGGGGGCGGCCCGCCTCAGGAGGGGAGGCGCCGGGCGCGTAGCGAGATCGGTCACGCGCTCGATTATCGGCGGATCCTGGAACCGGCCGGGACGCCCTCACGTGGTCGTCCGTGAGTGGTCCGTGATGATCCGTGACGGGCCGGCCACGGACGAGTGATGAAGGAGTCATGGAGGACCGGTGGACGGCCCGGGGCGTGGCGTATGCCACATGTCACATGAGGGTTCCATGAGACACCCGCCACCTCCCACCGGCTGTGACTCGCGTACGCTGACGGCTCGCTCGCCTTTCGTTGCGCGGGTCCGGGACACCGCTCCTCCCGGGCCGTAGCCGCCGGGGAGTCCCCACCCCGCCGGTTCCGCCGAACGCGAGAGCATTCTGGGAGGTACGTACATGTCCGGGACGCCCACGGCCGCCGCACGACGCCGTCGGGAAGCCGGGGCCGGTGCCAACCGCTGGGTCGTCCTCGTCGTTCTCTGCGTCAGTCTGCTGCTCGTCGCCGTCGACGCCACCGTGCTGCATGTGGCGGTACCCGCCGTCACCGAGGACATCAAGCCGGGCGCCATGGAGCTGCTCTGGATCGTCGATGTCTACCCGCTGGTCTGCGCCTCGCTGCTGATCCTCTTCGGCACGCTCGGCGACCGGGTCGGCCGCAGACGGATCCTCCTCCTCGGCTATGCCCTCTTCGGCGTCGCCTCCGGCCTCGCGGCCTTCGCCGACAACCCCCAGGTCCTGATCGCGGCCCGCGCCCTGCTCGGCGTCGGCGGCGCGATGATCATGCCCGCGACGCTGTCGATCCTGCGCCAGGTCTTCCCCGACCGGCGCGAGCGGGCACTCGCCATCGGTGTCTGGAGCGCGGTCGCCGCCGTGGGCGCGGCCGTCGGACCGCTGCTCGGCGGATTCCTCCTCGAGCACTTCTGGTGGGGCTCGGTCTTCCTCGTCAACATCCCGCTGATGCTCGTCAGCCTGCCGATCGGACGGCTGCTGCTGCCCGAGTCGACGGGCGACCGCGACGGCCCCTGGGACGTGCTCGGCGCCCTCATGGCGGCCGTCGGCCTCTTCGGCATCGTCTTCGGCGTGAAGCGGCTCGGCGGCGGACACCCGGCGTTCGATCCGGGCACCGTGCTCGCGCTCCTCGGCGGCGCCGGGCTGCTCATCGCGTTCGTCCGACGGCAGCGACGCCGGACGCATCCGCTGGTCGACCTGCGGATGTTCGCGCGCCCCGCGTTCAGCACGTCGGTCGGCTGCATCGTGCTGGCCATGCTCGCGCTGGTCGGTCTGGAGCTGATCGCCGCCCAGTACCTGCAACTGGTCCTCGGTCTTTCCCCCTTGGAGACGGGTCTACGACTCCTTCCGCTGACCATCGCCGCGATGGCGGCCGGGCTCGCCGGCTCCCACCTGCTGCACCGCTTCGGGCCACGCCGCATGGTGTCCCTCGGCTTCTGCCTCACCGCCCTCGCGGTCGTCCTGCTGACCGCCATGGGGCGCCACGACAACGCGGGGCTGCTGCTCGCCGGGTTCGTCCTGCTGGGCTTCGGCCTGGAGACGACCCTCTTCGGCGCGTACGAGTCGATGCTGAGCGAGGCGCCCGCCTCCTCCGCGGGCGGGGCGGCCGCGATCGGTGAGACCTCCTACCAGCTGGGCGCCGGCATCGGCATCGCGCTCCTCGGGAGCGTGATGAACGCGGCGTACGCGCCCGGGCTGTCGTCCGTGCCGGGGGTGCCCACATCGGCGTCGAAGGCCGCCGGGCATTCGCTCGGCGAGGCGTACGAGGTGGCGGACCGGCTGGGCGGACCCTCGGGGGAGGCGCTGCGGCACGCCGCCCGGGACTCGTTCGTGCATGGGCTGCATGTGACGCTGCTGGTGAGTGCGGCGCTGCTGGTGCTCGGTGCGGTGATGGCTCTGCGGTTGCCTCGGGGGATGGAGTGCGGCGGCTCCGCGGAGGTGCCGGGGCCGCGGGAGGCGAAGGCGGCTGAGCCTGTACGGGCGGAGTCGGTGCGCTGAGGTGGTCGGGGCCGTCCGGCCCCGTAAGGGGCGCGGGGAACTGCGCGACCAGCCACGGACGGCCCGCAGCTGAGGACGGCGAACAATGGGTACGGTGGTTAGCGTCGCTAGTTTTGTGAGCCGGAGGTGTGTCCGTGAGCTTCGACCCCGCTGATTTTCTTGGCCTCGACGAGCTGCTCGAACCCGAGGACCTCGCCGTGCGGGACACCGTGCGGAGCTGGGCGGGGGATCGGGTGCTGCCGTATGTCGCCGAGTGGTACGAGCGGGGGGAGCTGCCCGGAATCCGGGAACTGACCCGGGAGTTGGGGGCGATCGGGGCGCTGGGGATGTCACTCCAGGGGTACGGGTGCGCGGGCGCCAGCGCGGTGCAGTACGGGCTCGCCTGTCTGGAGCTGGAGGCGGCGGACTCGGGGATCAGGTCGCTCGTGTCCGTGCAGGGCTCGCTCGCGATGTACGCCATCCACCGGTTCGGCAGCGAGGAGCAGAAGCGGACGTGGCTGCCGCGCATGGCCTCCGGCGAGGTGATCGGATGCTTCGGCCTCACCGAACCCGACCACGGGTCCGACCCGGCGTCGATGCGGACCTACGCCAAACGGGACGGCGGCGACTGGGTCCTCAACGGGCGGAAGATGTGGATCACCAACGGGTCCGTCGCCGGGGTCGCCGTCGTGTGGGCGCAGACCGAGGACGGCATCCGCGGATTCGTCGTACCGACGGACAGCGCCGGGTTCTCCGCGCCGGAGATCAAGCACAAATGGTCCCTGCGCGCCTCCGTCACCAGTGAACTCGTCCTGGACGACGTGCGGTTGCCCGAAGACGCCGTACTGCCGGAGGTCAAGGGGCTGAAAGGCCCGCTGAGTTGTCTTTCGCACGCCCGCTACGGAATCGTGTGGGGCTCGATGGGCGCGGCCCGGGCGAGTTTCGAGTCGGCCGTCGAATACGCCAGGACACGGGAGCAGTTCGGGAAGCCGATCGGTGGATTCCAGCTCACCCAGGCCAAACTCGCCGATATGGCGGTCGAGTTGCACAAGGGGATTCTGCTCGCCCACCATCTGGGGCGGCGGATGGACGCGGGACGGCTCCGTCCCGAGCAGATCAGTTTCGGCAAGCTGAACAACGTACGGGAGGCGATCGAGATCTGCCGTACCGCCCGCACGATTCTCGGCGCGAACGGGATCTCCCTGGAGTACCCGGTGATGCGGCACGCGACGAATCTGGAGTCCGTGCTCACCTATGAGGGCACTGTCGAAATGCACCAACTCGTGCTGGGCAAGGCGCTCACCGGTCTCGACGCCTTCCGGTGAGCCACGTCGCACGCCCGGGTGGCGGAGGCAGGGCCGGCGAGCGGCCCTGCCTCAGCTCTGGTTGAAGAAACCGTCGACCGGACGGCTCGCGACCTCGCCGCTCACGATCTCCGTGTCGGCCGGGGTCAGCAGGAACACGCGGTTGGACACCCGCTCGATCGAACCGCGCAGACCGAAGATCAGGCCGGCCGCGAAGTCGACGACACGCTTGGCGTCGGCGGGCTCCATGTTCGTGAGATTCATGATCACCGGGACGCCGTCCCGGAAGAGCTCGCCGATGTGCCGGGCGTCACGGAAGCTGTCCGGCGTGACCGTGCCGATCCGGCGGCCGTGGTCCTGCGCGGCCTCGGACGCGACCTTGACGCGAGGGTCGGTGACCCAGGCCTCGCCGGAGCCGGACTCCCGCTCATCGGCGTAGTCGTCGTCGTAGTAACGCTCGTCATCGTTGTCGTCGACGAGGCCAAGCCAGGCACTCGCCTTGCGCACCGATCCCATGGACGCCTCCTCTCGCAGCGGTCTTTCGTGCTTTCCGCATCCCTATCGTCGTCCATGATGCGGATGTCTCGCCAAGTGGATAGACGCCGCACGGGGGTTTCGTGACGGTACTGGTGCAGAACGAATTCGTCGAGAGTCCATGTGCCCCAAGGGCTCCGCTGTACACACCTGCTGACAGGGAGTGAAATAATATTGTTCGCGGCGTTTGGGTGAGTCGGGGCCGTCCGGGTGAACGTTCCGGCGGCTACGATGCGGCGACGCCGACGGGCGTACGGAGACACGGGGAGACACGGGGGAGTGTCGTGTTCGGAATAGTGAGGCCCTGCGGCCATCGGCTCGGCGAAGGGCTGCGGACGCAATGGATGGCGCATCTGTGCGGACTCTGTCTCGCACTGCGCGGGGATCACGGGCAGTTCGCCCGGATCGTCACTAATTATGACGGTTTGCTGGTCTCGGTTCTGACGGAGGCTCAGGCCGAGCGCAGCACCGACTGGCGGCGCACCGCCGGGCCCTGTCCGCTGCGCGGGATGCGCACCGCCTCGGTCGCCCAGGGCGAGGGCGCGCGGCTCGCCGCCGCCGTCTCACTCGTGCTCGCCTCGGCCAAGGTCCGTGATCATGTGGCCGACGGGGATGGAGTACTGGGGCGCAAGCCGGTCGCGCGCGCCGCGCGCCGGATCGCGACGAACTGGGGACGCGCCGGGGCGCGTACGGGATCGGACATCGGGTTCGACACGGCGGTGCTGGTCGACGCCGTGGACCGGCAGGTCGGCATCGAGGCGCTCGCCGGGCCGGGCACCTCGCTGCTCACGGTCACCGAGCCCACCGAGACGGCGACCGCGGCGGCCTTCGCCCACACCGCGATCCTCGCCGGACGGCCGGGCAACGCCGAGCCGCTCGCCGAGGCCGGACGCCTCTTCGGACGGCTCGCCCATCTGCTGGACGCGGTGGAGGACCGGGCCGCCGACGCCGCCGCCGGCGCGTGGAACCCGCTGACCGCCACGGGCACCCCCCTCGCCGAGGCCCGGCGACTCGCCGACGACGCCCTGCACGGCATCCGGCTCGCCCTGCGCGAGGCCGACTTCGTGGACGGCAAGCTCGCCCATCTGCTGCTCGTGCACGAGTTGCGCAGGTCGGTGGACCGGGCGTTCGGGGCGGTGCCGGTGTGTTCGGCGCATCAGCAGGGCGGGCCGGTGCCGGGGCCGGGGAATCCGTACGCGGGCGGCGCCGGTGACCCGTATGCCGGGGGTGGCGGGAACCCGTATGCCGGAGGCGGTGGGCATCCCTTCGGTGGTGGGGGCAGTGGTGGTGGGGGCGGGGGCTTCGGCGGGGTGCCGTCGCCGCAGCCGCCGCGGCGGCGGGGGTTCTGGGCGGGGTGCGGGATGTTCACGCTGCTGTGCTGCACCTGCCAGTTGTGCTGCGCGAAGGAGTACGAGGGCCCCTGGTCCCGGAAGAAGCGCGAGGGCCTCTGCCGGGACAGTGACTGCTGTGACGCGTGCGACTGCTGCGACTGCTGAACAGAGAAACGGGAGAGCGCGAGGGGAGGGGTGCGCGTGTGAAGGCCGAAGAGAGGGAGAACGCGAACGGCGCCCCTCGGAATCGGGGCGCGCAGTGGGGTCGGGTCAGCTCAACAGGACGAGGACCACACTCGACCGAAGTCGATGTGGGAGCGCGTGACCAGCCACTGCTGCGAATACATGGGATTAAGTGGAACAGGCATCCGATTGTGCGTCAACCGGCTTGAGACGTAGCGCTCACAGTTCGGACAACCTTGACAGCGAGGGGAAAGGCCGCCGTACTCTCGGCACAGACCGCTGCTGAGGGGCTCGGTCGCCCGCGTCCACATCCCTGGATCCTGGACGCGCTCCGTGTGAAGGCACCCGTGTTCGACTCGGACATCACGGAGCCTTTCGCATGCCGTCTGCCTCTTCTCCTCACCCCTCCACGCTCTCCTCCCTCTCCGCGCGGCCGTCCTTGGTGATCGTCGGGGCCGGGCCGCGCGGTACCGGGCTGATCGAGCGGATCGCCGCCAACGCCGACGCGCTGTACGCGGGCGCGGGCTTCGACATCCATCTCGTCGATCCTCATCCGCCGGGGGCCGGGCGGATCTGGCGGGCGGACCAGTCCCCGTTGCTGTGGATGAACTCGCAGGCCGAGGACGTCACCATGTTCACCGACGAGACGGTGCGGATGGACGGGCCCGTACGGGAGGGGCCCACCCTGCACGAGTGGGCTGGCCTCGACGGGAGCTTCTTCCCGGACCGGCGCATCCAGGGCGAGTATCTGCGCTGGGTGCACGAGAGCGCCGTGGCCGAGCTGCCCGAGGGGGTCACGGTCCACCATCACGCGCGACGGGCGCTACGGGTGGGCGGTCCGCGCGAAGGGCGTCAGCAGGTGTGGCTGGAGGGGCACCCGCGTCCGCTGCTCGCGGACCTCGTCGTCCTCGCGCTCGGCCATCTGGACGCAGAACTCGACGACGAACAGCGGGAGTTGGCGGATTACGCCCGCGCCCATGGGCTCGTCCACCTGCCGCCGGACTTCACCGCCGACAGTGACCTGTCTCCGCTGGCCCCCGGTGAACCGGTGCTCGTACGGGGCTTCGGGCTCGCCTTCGTCGACCTCATGGTGCTGCTGACGGAGGGGCGCGGCGGGCGGTACGAGGGGGATCCGGCGGACCCGGACGGGGAGTTGACGTACCACCCGTCCGGGCGGGAGCCCGTCCTGTACGTCGGGTCGCGGCGCGGGGTGCCGTACCACTCGAAGATCGGGTACGAACTGGAGGGGGAACGGCCGCCGCTGCCACGGTTCTTCGGGCCGGCCGAGGTCGACGCACTGCTGGAGCGGGCGGGCGGGATCGGCGAGTTGGACTTCCGGCGCGATGTGTGGCCGTTCGTGGAGAAGGAGCTGGGGTTCGCGCACTACCACCGGCTGTTCACGGCCCATCCCGAGCGGACGGCCATGGCCTGGGCGGACTTCGAGGAGAAGTACGCGGCGGCCGTGGGCACGGGGGAGCGGGCGGTGCTGGTGGCGTCGGCGGTGCCGGACGCGGCCGACCGGCTGGACCTGGCCGCGCTGGACCGTCCGCTGGAGGGGGTGCGGTACGGCTCGTACGAGGAGTTCCAGGACGGGCTGCGCGGCTATGTCGAGGCCGATCTGGCACGGCGTCATGACGATTCCTTCAGCGCCGACCTGGGGGTCTTCTTCGGGCTGTTGTCCGTCTACGGGCAGTTGATCCGGCTCGGTGACGTCGGGTCCTGGTGGCACGGGTTCTTCAGCTATCTCGCCTCCGGACCGCCCGGGCCCCGGCTGCGGCAGCTGCTCGCCCTGTCGCGGGCCGGGATCCTGCACTTCGTCGGGGCGGACATGGGCGTCGTCGCCGAGGACGGGGTCTTCCGGGCCTCCAGCTCCACCGTGCCCGGGGCGTCCGTCGAGGCGAGGGCGCTGGTCGAGGCGCGGTTGCCGGAGCCGACGGTCGCGCGGGTCCGCGACGGGCTGCTGCGCGAGCTGTACGAGGACGGGGGCGTCGTCGAGACGGCGGAGGGGCTCGTCGCCGTCGACCCCACGGACGGGCGCGTGCTGGACCGGTCCGGGCGCCCGCATCCCCGGCGTTTCGCACTCGGGCCCTACACGAACAGCCGTACGCCGGGGGCCTTCACCCGGCCGCGTACGGGTGGGCCCGCCTTCCGCCAGAACGACGCGACGGCTCGGGCCGTACTCGCGTTCCTGCGCGACCTGGAGTGTCGGGCGGCGGCGTGAGGGGCGTGAGGGGTGGGCCGAGGAGGTGCCGGGGGGTGAGGTGAGCGTGCGTGGTCGAAGTGATGGAGAGAGGTTGACCGGTATGGAATCGGCGTACGGGCGCGGGCGGTTGCACCTGGCCGCAGCCATTGACCAGCGGGAGGCGGGGGAGGCGGGAGACGCGGGGGCGTTCGTCGAGCTTGCCCGGCTCGCGGAGCGGGGGGTGTTGGATTTCGTGACGTTGGGGGATCCGTCCGGGCGGCCGGGGCCGGACGCGTCGGCGGGGGCGGACGCGTTCGCGGTGCTGGCGCGGGTGGCGCCGGAGACGGGGCGGATCGGGCTGGTGCCGGCGGTGCCGGCGGTGTCGACGGTGTCGGCGGTGTCGACGGCGCGTACCGAGCCGTTCGCCGTGCGGGCGGCGGTGGCGACGCTCGACCGGGTCAGCCGGGGGCGGGCCGGGTGGTGGACCGACGTGGTGAGCGCGGAGGAGGAGGCGCGGCTGTTCGGGCGGGGGCAGGGTGGGTCCGGTGGGTCCGGTGAGTCGGGCGATTCCGGTGACGTGGTCGACGTGGCTGATGTGGCCGGCGTGGGTGGCGTGGCCGATGCGGTCGTCCGGTTGTGGGACAGCGGGGAGGGCGACGCCGGGATCCGGGGTGTCGGGGCTGGGCGGTCCGGCGATCGGGAGAAGGCGCGCCGTGTCGGCTTCGAGGGGGCCGGGGGTGCCGGGGGTGTTGAGGGGGCCGGGTTCTCCGGGGTGGCCGGGCCGGCCGTCCGGGGGGCCTCGGACGTGGGCCGGCCGCCGCAGGGGCATCCGGTGCGGGTCGTCGACATGACCGAGGGGGTGAGTCGGGGGGCCGCCGCCGCGTACGCGGATGTCGCGCTCGTGCGGGTCGCCACCCCGGCCCACGCCGACGCCGTACGGACGGAACTGCGGGACGCGGCGGCCGGGTTCGGGCGGGACCCCGATGAGCTGCGGGTTCTGGTGAGTCTCAGGGTGGATCTCGGCGGTGGTGAGCACGCGGCCGAGCCGGGGCACGGCGGGGGAGGCCCGCGGCAGACCGCGCACGGCCCGCTGTACCGTGGCGGGCCCGTCGACCTCGCCGAGCTGGTCATCGCCTGGCACCGGGCCGGGGCCGCGGACGGCTTCCACCTTGTCCCCGTCGAGCCGCGCCGAGACCTGGAACGACTCGTCAACGGGACGGTGGCGCTGCTCCAGCACCGCGGGCTGTTCCGCACCTTCTACCCGGGCAGCACCCTCCGCGAGCACCTGGGCCTCGCCCGCCGGCCAGTCGGTACGCCGTGACATGGGGAGCGGCACGGGAGGAAGGGACACGGGAGGAAGGGCCACGGGGAGCGGTGCGGGACGTTCGTGGCCGGCTCCCGGCTCCCGGGTGCGGGCTCGGGCCGTCCGAGCCCGGGTGGTGGGACCGGACGGCTGAACGGCCCAACGCATGACTTCCGGACACCCCCGGGTGGTGGACCCGCGTACTCCGACCGGGCGCCTCGGAGGGTGTCCCGCGCCGCGGCCGACGATAGTGGTGATCGAACCTCCCGGGCCCTGCGGCCTGCTCCGACGACCCGTCAGACGGTCCCTCCGGGAGCCGCTCAGCATTCACACAGAACCCGCACATATGGCCTGGCGATATCAACTGGCGTGAAGGGCGCGGCGGTTGGAATCCGAGAGGCCGAAAGGCACCCTTGCGTGGGTCGGCGGTACGGCCGAATACTTCCCCCCAGCGCCTTGTCAGGGGCACGGCGTGTTCGGAATCCGGACCGATGTCCCTGATCTGCGCCTCACGGGCCCCGACCCCACGCGGGCCCCCGACTTCCCTTTGGAGGGAACGACTAGTGAGGATCAAGCGCACCACCCCCCGCAGCGGTATAGCGAGACGGACCCGGCTGATCGCCGTGACCGCCGGACTCGCGGCCGCGGCCGCCGTCACGGTCCCCACCGCCAACGCGGCAGGCACCCAGACGTTCAGCGCCTCCGAGCTCAAGAGCGCCAGCTCATCGGTGCTCAAGGCCGATATCCCGGGCACCGCCTGGGCGATCGACCCGGCGACGGACAAGGTCGTCGTCACGATCGACAGCACCGTCTCCCAGGGCGAGCTCGCGCAGATCAAGGAGGCGGCGGGCGACAAGGCCGGCGCTCTGACGATCAAGCGGACCCCGGGCAAGTTCAACAAGCTGATCAAGGGTGGCGACGCCACCTATGCGGCCAGCTGGCGCTGCTCCCTGGGCTTCAACGTCCGCAGCGGGAGCACGTACTACTTCGTGACCGCCGGTCACTGCACCGACGGCGCGGGCACCTGGTACTCCAACTCCGGCCGCACCACGGTCCTCGGCCCGACCGCGGGGTCGAGCTTCCCGACCAACGACTACGGCCTCGTGCGCTACAGCAACACGACCATCGCCAAGGACGGCACCGCGGGCAGCGTGGACATCACCAGCGCGGCCACCCCGAGCGTCGGCACCAATGTCATCCGCACCGGCTCCACCACCGGTACCCGTACCGGACGCGTGACCGCCCTCAACGCGACCGTGAACTACGGTGGCGGCGACATCGTCTACGGCATGATCCAGACCACGGTCTGTGCCGAGCCCGGCGACTCCGGCGGCCCGCTCTACGGCAGCAACGGCGTGGCGTACGGTCTTACCTCCGGCGGCAGCGGCAACTGCTCCTCCGGTGGTACGACCTTCTTCCAGCCGGTCACCGAGGCCCTGAGCGCGTACGGCGTCAGCGTCTACTAGGCCGAACGGGAACGCCGGCGCACTTCCCCCCGGCGCCGGCACCCATTCAGCTGCGATCGGCAGCAGGCGAGCCCCCGCACACCTCGTGTGCGGGGGCTCGCCCTCGTTCGGGAGGCGGAGTTACCTTCGAGATGCGTGCGGGTGCGCGCCGAGGGCGCGTGCGACGCCGCGAGTACTCCCTTCTTACGCCCGCGGATGCCCGTGGACGCTTACGGACGCTCATGGAGTACTCCCTCTCATACGCCCACTTCGGACCCTGGGGGCCGTGATGGTCGAGGAGCTGGTGACGGCGGGGGTGGCCCTCGTGTCCGTCGGCGCGGTGTACGTGATGTCGGCGGCGCGGGTCGTGAAGCAGTTCGAGCGGGGGGTGGTCTTCCGGCTCGGCCGGCTGAGGCCGGCGGAGCGTGGGCCCGGGTTCACGATGATCGTGCCGTTCGTCGACCGGCTCCAGAAGGTCAACATGCAGATCGTGACGATGCCGGTGCCGGCGCAGGAGGGCATCACCCGGGACAACGTCACCGTACGGGTGGACGCCGTCGTCTACTTCAAGGTGACCTCGGCGGCGGACGCGATCGTGCGGGTCGAGGACTACCGGTTCGCCGTCTCCCAGATGGCCCAGACCTCGCTGAGGTCCATCATCGGCAAGAGCGAGCTGGACGATCTGCTCGCCGACCGGGAGAAGCTCAACCAGGGGCTGGAGCTGATGATCGACAGTCCTGCGGTGGAGTGGGGGGTCACCATCGACCGGGTCGAGATCAAGGATGTGTCGCTGCCCGAGACCATGAAGCGGTCCATGGCCCGGCAGGCCGAGGCGGACCGGGAGCGGCGGGCGCGGGTCATCAACGCCGACGCCGAGCTTCAGGCCTCCAAGAAGCTCGCCGAGGCAGCCAAGGAGATGTCCGAGCAGCCTGCCGCGCTTCAACTGCGGTTGCTGCAGACCGTGGTGGCGGTGGCGGCCGAGAAGAACTCCACGCTCGTGCTGCCGTTCCCGGTGGAACTGCTGCGGTTCCTTGAGCGGGCCCAGCAGGCGGCTCCGCCGGTTCAGGGGGTGCCGCAGGCGCCGCCGGCCCACGGTGTGGCGTCGGTTCCGGGAGTGCCGCAGCCGCCGGCCCATGGTGCGTCGTCGCCCCCTGCTGTGCCGTAGCCGGTGGGTCGTCAGTGGTCAGTCGTCCGCGACCCGGTGGGGCTTCTCGCGCAGTTCCCCGCGCCCCTAAAAGCTTCAGGCCCTTGCGGGCCTGAAAGCCACGGTCCCGCGGGCTTGAAAGGTGACGGGTCGGCGGGCCCTGGAGGTGGAGGGTCGACGGGCCCTGGAGGTGGCGGGTCTGAAGGTCTGGAAGTGGCGGGGCTGCGGATCCGAAGGTGGCGGGACTGCGGGTTGAAAAGCGTGGGGCGTAGCCCCGGCTTTTCAGGGGTGCGGGGAACTGCGCGAGAAGCCCCACCGGACGCGCGCTGTGGGGGTCGAAGGGGCGCAGCCCCTGGGGGATGGGACGGGTAGGGGCGGCGGGGGCGAAGGAATCGGTGCGGAAGCAACTGTCGTCCCGCGTGGGCCGTTTGGAATCGGACCCCCGTGGGGCGATTTTCAGACAGGCCTAGACCTCACCCGTTGCGTAGGTGGCCGTTGCTTCCTGTGTTTGCAGTGTGAATTCCCGTGACCACGAGGTGGGGCGTTACCGGACGGTAATGACATAGGGGGCGTGCGCCCTGGTTGTGCGCGAGGCCTGAAGTCGACCTTGTGTGCCCCCTGGGCGCCTAGGAATAGTGGGCGCCGCACAGTTGGCATGGACGCGGCGTTTTTATCGTCCACCGCCTTCTGGACCGTACGACTTCCGGCCGAGCGGGGCCCCCACGCCCCTCTCGGCCAACCCCCCACAGGAGGACGTGAGTTGAAGCACCGACGCATACCCAGGCGCCGTGCCGTCGTGACGGGCGCGGGCATCGCCGCACTGGTCGCCGCGGGAGTGACCTTCCAGACTGCGAACGCGAGCGAAACCGCACCGACCCCCGAGCCGAAAGCGCTCTCCATCACGGCGGCCGGAAAGCTCGCCCTGACCCTCGACGCGGACCTCGGCGCCGACGCCGCGGGAACGTATTACGACGCGAAGAGCAAGCTCCTCGTCGTGAACGTGCTCGACGAGACCGCCGCGGAGACCGTCGAGGCGGCCGGCGCCAAGGCCCGCATCGTCGAGAACTCCCTCGCCGAGCTGAAGAGCGCCCGGACGACCCTCAAGGCGGACGCCACCATCCCCGGCACCGCCTGGGCCACCGACCCGACCACCAACAAGGTCGTCGTCACCGCGGACCGCACCGTCTCCGAGGCCGAGCTGGCGAGACTCACGAAGGTCGTGGACGGCCTCGGTGCCAAGGCCGAACTCAAGCGCACCAAGGGCGAGTACAAGCCCTTCGTCGCGGGTGGCGACGCCATCACCGGCGGCAGCGGCCGTTGCTCCCTCGGCTTCAACGTGGTCAAGGGCGGCGAGCCGTTCTTCCTGACGGCCGGTCACTGCACCGAGGGCATCTCCACGTGGTCGGCCGGCGGCCAGGTCATCGGCGAGAACGCGGCCTCCAGCTTCCCCGGCGACGACTACGGCCTGGTCAAGTACACCGCGGACGTCGACCACCCCAGCGAGGTCAACCTCTACAACGGCTCCACCCAGGCCATCTCCGGCGCCGCCGAGGCGACCGTCGGCATGAAGGTCACCCGCAGCGGCTCGACCACCCAGGTCCACAGCGGCACGGTCACCGGCCTCGACGCCACCGTGAACTACGGCAACGGCGACATCGTCAACGGCCTCGTCCAGACCGACGTCTGCGCCGAGCCCGGCGACAGCGGCGGCTCGCTCTTCTCGGGCGACAAGGCCATCGGCCTCACCTCCGGCGGCAGCGGCGACTGCACCTCGGGCGGCGAGACCTTCTTCCAGCCCGTCACCGAGGCGCTGTCGGCGACCGGTACGCAGATCGGCTGAGACTCGAAGAGCCGATGGGCCGGGCTCACGCTCCCGTGGGCCGAGGCTCACGCTCCGGCCTCTTCCTCAGGGCCGCCATCACCAAGGTGATGGCGGCCCCCGCCACTGCCCAGGCCGAGAGCACCAGCAGCGCGCCGGTGACGTCGTTGCCCTCGAAGTACGCGATCGAGCGGGCCACCCAGACACCCGCGCCCGGGGGCAGCGCCGGGCCGATCGCCGCCCAGAACGGCGGCAGCAGCGGCGGTGGCAGCGCGCCCCCCGCGCTCGGGTTGCCCGCGATCACCACCAGCAGGACGGCCACACCGATCCCGGCGATCCCGAACACGCACTGGAGCGCCAGTGTGGCCGCGCCCACCGCGAAGACCACCAGCGCCCCCAGCCCCCACAGGGCCGCCACGCTCCCCGGCAGGGCGCCCAGGACCGGCCCGGCGATGACCGCGCCGCCGAGCCCGCCGATGATCGCGAACAGTGCCAGGGCGCCGAGCCGGATCACCCCGCGCCGGATGTTGGTGGGGCGCGCGCCCGCGCTCATCGCCAGCGCCGAGGCGCACAGATAGCCGCCCACGCACCAGCCCACGACCAGATAGAAGGACGTGAGCCCGTTCGCGTCCCCGGTGTCGGCCGGGGCCACGTCCACCGTCCGCAGGGTGCGGCCCTCGGACCTCTCCAGCGTGGCGACGAGCGTGGTCAGCGCGGCCGCGAGGGTCCGGCCGCCCCCGGAGGCGACCAGCAGGGTGTCGGTGGTGCCGGCCGGGTCGATCAGCAGGGCGCCGTCGATCTCCCGGTCCACGATCAGCTCGCGCGCCGCCGCCCGGTCGGCCACCGCCCTCGGGTCCAGCGGCTCGCCCGGCAGCCGCTCCAGCCGGGTCACCGACTGCTCGGCAGCCGCCGCCCGCGGCGCGACCACCCCGAACGGCACGTCCCTGAGCTTCGGGCTGTGCAGCGCCCCGACGTACGAGGCGATGAAGAGCAGCTGCAGGGCGAGCACGCCGATGACCAGCAGGGTGGCCCGTGGGGTGACCCCGTCCTTGAGCTCGTCGAGGAAGGATCCGGGGGCGGGGCCGGCCGTCTGTGTCATGTCCCCACGGTCCGGGGCGGACGGCGTTTGCGCAGGTGGGATGGGGCCGAATGGTCATCGCACATAAGTTCGAGAAGTGGTCTATGGTGGAGCCGGGAAGGTTGTGGACTGATGTTCGAGTCGAGTGATCGACCGAGTGCTTGACCGGGTGGTCGGGTGGTCGATCGGTGGCCGGGCGAGTGGTCGATCGAGTGCGGGAGGTGCGTGTGCCGGGGTTCGCGCATCTGCGCACCGCCTCCGGGTTCTCCCTGCGGTACGGGGCCTCGCATCCGGAGCGGCTCGCCGAGCGTGCCTCCGAACGGGGGATGGACGCCCTCGCGCTCACCGACCGGGACACCCTCGCGGGCGCCGTCCGGTTCGCCAAGGCCTGCGCCCGGGCCGGGATCCGCCCGCTGTTCGGGGTGGAGCTGGCGGTGGAGGTGCCCGCCGCCGCCGTACGGCAGGCGCGGCGGCGGGCTCCCGTGCGCGGCGGCGCCTTCATCGACGAGTCGACTCCTCGGGTGACCTTCCTCGCGCGCGAGGGCGCGACCGGCTGGGCCGAGCTCTGCAGAATCGTTTCGGCGGCGCATGCGGGCAGCGGTCCGGGTGGGGGCGGGAACGAGACTCCGCCGCTGCTGCCCTGGTCGGAGTGTGCCGCCGAGGGCCTGACCGTGCTCCTCGGCCCCGCCTCCGACGTGGGGCGCGCGCTGGCCGCCGGGCGCCCCGACCGTGCCACGAAGCTCCTCGTGCCCTGGCGGGAGAGGTACGGCGACGCCCTGCGGCTGGAGGCGGTGTGGCACGGCCGCGAGGGCACCGGCCCCGGTTCGCTGCGGCTGGCCGCCCGTACCGTCGGCTTCGCCGCCGACCAGCGCGTACGGCCCGTGCTCAGCAACGCCGTCCGGTACGCCGACCCCGGCATGGGCCCGGTCGCCGACGTCCTGGACGCGGCCCGGCGGCTCGTCCCCGTCGACCCCCGGGGCGAACTGGACTCCGGCGAGGCCTGGCTCAAGGGCGCGGACGCCATGCTGGGCGTCGCCGAGCGGGTCGTCGAGGCCGCCGGGTACCGCCGCGACACCGCGTACCGGCTGCTGGAGCAGACCCGGGCCACGGCCGCCGAGTGTCTGGTCGACCCGGAGGACGATCTCGGCCTCGGCACCGTCCACTTCCCCGAGCCGCATCTCGTCGGCGCGGGCCGCCGCACCGCGCAGCGGGCGCTGGCCTCACGGGCGGCGGCCGGGATGGTGCGGCACGGGTACGACGCCCGGCACGCGTACTGGGACCGGATGCACCGGGAGCTGGACGTGATCGCCCACCACGGCTTCGCCTCCTACTTCCTGACGGTCGCTCAAGTCGTCGACGACGTACGGAGGATGGGCATCCGGGTCGCCGCGCGCGGCTCCGGCGCGGGCTCCCTGGTGAACCACCTCCTGGACATCGCGCACGCCGACCCCGTCGAACACGGCCTGCTGATGGAGCGGTTCCTGTCCAAACGGCGGACCGTGCTGCCCGACATCGACATCGACGTGGAGTCCGCGCGCCGGCTCGAGGTCTACCGCGCGATCATCGGCCGCTTCGGCACCGAGCGGGTCGCGACCGTCGCGATGCCGGAGACGTACCGGGTCCGCCACGCCGTCCGCGACGTGGGCGCGGCCCTCTCCATGGACCCCGCCGACATCGACCGGATCGCCAAGTCCTTCCCGCACATCAGGGCCCGCGACGCGCGCGCGGCGCTCGAAGAGCTGCCCGAACTCAGGCAGTTGGCGGGGGAGAAGGAGAAGTACGGCCGACTGTGGGAGCTGGTCGAGGCGCTCGACGCCCTGCCGCGCGGAGTCGCCATGCACCCGTGCGGGGTGCTCCTCTCCGACGCGTCCCTGCTGAGCCGTACGCCGGTGATGCCGACCAGCGGCGAGGGGTTCCCCATGTCCCAGTTCGACAAGGACGACGTCGAGGACCTCGGGCTGCTCAAGCTCGACGTCCTGGGCGTGCGGATGCAGTCGGCGATGGCGCACGCGGTCGCGGAGGTGGCGCGGGCGACGGGGGAGCGGGTCGACCTGGACGCGCTCGACTTCGAACGGGGTGAGGGTGACCCGGCGACGTACGAACTCATCCGTTCCACCGAGACGTTGGGCTGCTTCCAGATCGAGTCGCCGGGGCAGCGGGACCTGGTGGGGCGGCTCCAGCCGGCCACCTTCCACGACCTCGTGGTGGACATCTCCCTCTTCCGGCCCGGCCCGGTGGCCGCCGACATGGTGCGGCCGTTCATCGCGGCCCGGCACGGGCGGGCGCCGGTCCGTTACCCGCACGAGGATCTGGCGGAGCCGCTGCGGGAGACGTACGGCGTGGTCGTCTTCCATGAGCAGATCATCGACATCGTGCACCTCATGACCGGCTGCGGCCGGGACGAGGCGGACCGGGTGCGGCGCGGGCTGTCCGACCCCGAGTCGCAGGGGCGGATCAGGGTCTGGTTCGCGCAGCACGCCGCCGCGAAGGGGTACGACGCCGAGACGATCGCCCGGACCTGGGAGATCGTCGAGGCCTTCGGGTCGTACGGCTTCTGCAAGGCGCACGCGGTGGCGTTCGCGGTACCGACGTACCAGTCGGCGTGGCTGAAGACGCATCATCCGGCGGCGTTCTACGCGGGGCTGCTCACGCACGACCCCGGGATGTACCCGAAGCGGCTGCTGCTGGCGGACGCGCGGCGGCGGGGGGTGCCGGTGCTGCCGTTGGACGTGAACCGGTCGGCGGTCGCTCACCGTATCGAACTGGTGTCTGAATCAAGGGGTTCGGGGACGGGTGCGGAGCCGGGTTCGGGTGCGGGAGAGGTGAAGGTGTGGGGGATCCGGCTCGCCCTCTCCGATGTGCACGGGATCAGCGAGGCCGAGGCGGCGCGGATCGCGGACGGGCAGCCGTACGCCTCGCTGCTGGACTTCTGGGAGCGGGCGCGGCCGAGCCGACCGCTGGCCCAAAGGCTGGCCCAGGTGGGCGCGTTGGACGCCTTCGGCGCCAACCGGCGTGATCTGCAACTGCACTTGACCGAGCTGCACCGGAGCGGCCGGGGTGCGGGCGGCGGTCAACTCCCGTTGGCCGGCGGGCGGCGGACCGCGTCGGCCGGGCTGCCGGACCTGTCCTCCGCCGAGCGGCTCAGCGCCGAGCTGGGGGTGCTGTCGATGGACGTCTCGCGCAATCTGATGGATGACCACCGGGCGTTCCTCGACGAGTTGGGCGTGGTGTCCGCGCGGCGGCTGCGCGAGGCGCGGCACGGGGAGACGGTGCTGGTCGCGGGCGCCAAGGCGGCGACCCAGACCCCGCCCATCCGCTCCGGCAAACGGGTCGTCTTCACCACCCTCGACGACGGCACCGGCCTGGTCGACCTCGCCTTCTTCGACGACTCCCACGACGCCTGCGCCCACACCGTCTTCCACTCCTGGCTGCTGCTGGTGCGCGGAGTGGTGCAGCGGCGCGGCCCGCGCAGCCTCAGCGTGGTGGGCGCGGCGGCCTGGAACCTCGCCGAGCTGGTGGAGCTGCGGCGCGAGGGCGGCCTCGACGCGGTGGCACCCCGGCTGGCGGAGCCGGAGCCCACGGACACCGGGGGCGGTGGTGCGCCCGACGGCGACGGCGGGCGAGGCGGCGACACCGGACGAGGCGGTGACACCGGACGCCGGATCCGGATGCCCACCGGCTACGAGATGCATCCATGGGCCGATCTGCGGCCCGCGGGCGAAGAGCCCTCACAAGGTCCTTCTCGGATACGGAAGTTGTGGCACCAGAGTCCAGGGAGTGCGGGATGACCATCCTCTGCGTACGTTTCCAGCTGCCGCCGAAGTACGAGGCCGCTCTGCCCGGTCTCCTCGGTCTGGTCGAGGACTTCACCCCGGTCGTGGAGGCGCTGCCGCCCGACGGGGCGCTGGCCGATCTGCGGGGCGCCGAACGGTACTTCGGCCGGGACACCGTGGAGCTGGCCCGGCTGATCCGGGTCCGCGCCCTCGCGCTGTACGGCGTCGACTGTCTGATCGGCGCCGGGCCCGGACCGCTGACGGCACGGCTGGCGCTGGGGGCGGCGGCGCCCGGGGTGCCGTGCGCGGTGCCCGAGGACCTCGCCGTGGACTTCCTCGCCGAACTGCCCGTCGCCGCGCTCCCCGGCGTCGGCACCGCGACCGCCCGCACCCTGCGCGAGTACGGCCTGGAGACCCTCGGCTCGGTCGCCTGCGCGCCCCTGTCCACGCTCCAGCGCCTGGTCGGCGCGCGGACCGGCCGCGAACTGCACGAGAAGGCGAACGGCGTCGACCGCGGCCGGGTCGTACCGAACGCCGTCGCGCGCTCCCTGGCCACCGAACACCCCTTCCCCCTCGACGAGTTGGACCCCGACCGGCACCGCCGGGCCCTGCTCGCCGGCACCGAGGAGCTGGGCTCCCGGCTGCGCGCCCTGGAGAAGGTCTGCCGCACCCTGACCCTCACCGTCCGCTATGCCGACCGCTCCTCCACGACCCGCACCCGCACCCTCAAGGAGCCGACCGCCCACTCCCCGGCGCTGACCTCGGTGGCCTACGGCCTGTACGACTCCCTCGGCCTCCAGCGCGCCCGCGTCCGCGTGATCGCCCTGCGCGCCGAGGGTCTCACCCCCGCCGACCAGGCCTCCCACCAGCTCGCCTTCGACCCGGTCGACGAGAAGCTCCGCCGTATCGAGGAGGTCGCGGACCGCGCCCGGGCGAAGTTCGGCCCGCACGCGGTGATTCCGGGGACGCTGGCCGCGTAACCGCCCTCGTACGGCTGCCGGTTGCGGCTGTCAGTTGGCCCACGGTGGCACGATCCGCGTGCCGTCGGCCAGCTCCGCCTCCAGACCGAGGGAGGTGGTGACCCAGGTGACGGCCGTCTCCGTCGTCGGGTTCTCGACGGTGAGGGTCGCCCCCGGGTTGATGATCAGGGTGTCGCCCGCGGCGACGCGGTCGGTGCGGCCGTCGAGGGTGACCAGCAGCTCGCCGCTGAGCAGATGAAGGATCTCCTCCTTGGTGACGGTGTGCGCGGGCGCCTTGGTCCCCGGCGGGATCTCGCCCCGCCAGGCGGCCAGTTCCCTGCTGCCCGTGCGGGGAGTGGCGTACGAGACGAAGCGGGCGCCGTGGATCTCATGGACGACGGCTTCGGACGGGCGGACGACAGGCATGGGCGTCTCCTGGGTCTTTCGGGGCCCCGGGGCTCCGGCCGTTCCGGGATTCCGGGACTGGTTGGTCAAGCAGATTGACTATATGGTCAAGCTACTTGACCAGTTCGTCAAGAGTGTTTCAATGCAGGCGTGCAGAACTCCGAAGCCCTGGCCCTGACCGCCGCCCTGATCGCCGCCGCCGGTGAGCTGACACGGCGTATCGACGAGGGCGTGACCGCCCGCGGCTTCGACGGGCGGCCCTCGTACGGCTTCGCGTTCACCCGGCTCGCACCGGGCGGGGCGACGGTCACCGAACTCGCCGTCCATCTCGGGGTGACCAAGCAGGCGGCGAGTCAGCTGGTCGACGAAATGGTGCGCAAGGGGTACGTGGAGCGCCGACCGCATCCCGGCGATGCCAGGGCCCGGCTCGTCGTCATGACCGAGCAGGGGTGGGCCTGTGCCCGGGCGGCGGAGGAGGTGGCGGCCGAGGTCGTGGCGGGGTGGGCCGAACTGCTCGGCGGCGAGGGCGAACTGCGGGTATTGCGTGGCCAATTGGGGCGTATCGCTCCCTACGGTCCCATCAGGCCCGCCTGGTGACGGTTCGACGTCACGTGTCAGTGCCCACGGTCATCACTTGAAGTTTTTACTGACGCGTAACTTCCCACTTTTTCTACTCGCCCGTAACTTGGCGATTTAGAACAGCATCCTCGTGATCCGGATCACAGGGCGAACGTCGTCGCACGTCCCTTGAGCCGCAAGGAGATCACCCGATGCTGCCCTGGAAGCGCCTGATCAGACCGTTGGCCGCCCTGTGCCTGGCCGCCGCCGCGACCGTCGTCCCCGCCACCGCCGCCGAGGCCGCCGACACGGGCTCCGCGCCCAGCCGTGGCTGGAACGACTACTCCTGTGAACCCTCCGACGCCCACCCGCGCCCCGTCGTCCTCGTCCACGGAACGTTCGCGAACTCCGTCGACAACTGGCTGGGCCTCGCGCCGTACCTCGTGAACCGGGGCTACTGCGTCTTCTCCCTCGACTACGGCCAACTCCCCGGTGTCGCCTTCTTCAACGGGCTCGGCCCCATCGACAAGTCCGCGAAGCAGCTCGACGCGTTCGTCGACAAGGTGCTCGCCGCGACCGGCGCCGACGAGGCCGACCTCGTCGGTCACTCACAGGGCGGCATGATGCCCCGCTACTACCTCAAGTTCCTCGGCGGAGCCGCGGAGGTGAACGCCCTCGTCGGTATCGCCCCCTCCAACCACGGCACCACCCTGGGTGGCCTCACCGAACTCCTCAAGTACTTCCCCGGCGCCGGGGACCTGCTGTCCGGCGCGACCCCGGCCCTCGCCGACCAGGTGGCCGGGTCCCCCTTCATGACCAAGCTCAACGCGGGCGGCGACACCGTCCCCGGTGTCGCGTACACGGTTCTCGCCACCAAGTACGACGAGGTGGTCACGCCGTACCGGTCCCAGTTCCTCGACGGGCCGAACGTACGCAACATCGTCATCCAGGACCTCTGCGCGCTCGACCTCTCCGAGCACGCGGCGATAGGGCTCCTCGACCGCATCGCGTTCCACGAGGTCACCAACGCCCTGGACCCGGCCCACGCCACCCCGACGACCTGTCTCTCGGCCGTCGGCTGACACGTGCCGGTACGTTCCGCCGGGGCCTGTCCGGCCTGAGCCGCCCGACAGGCCCCGGAAGCCGTCAGCGACCGTGCCGGCCGCCGGGTGTCGCGCGGCGGCGGGCCGCGGCGAAGAGGAGGGAGGAACCGGCCGCCAGGACGGCCGCGCCGCCGAGGGCCAGATACGGGGTCATGCCCTCGCCGCCGGTGTCGGCGAGCCCTTCCCTGTCTCCGGCGGGCTTCGAGAGGCCGGTCCCCACGGTCGGCCCGCCGGCCGTCGCCGTCGCCGTCGCCGACGTCGACTTCGCGGTCGGTGACGCGTCGGCGGAGGTCGTATCGGCGGCATCCTTCGCCGCCTCCGCCCCCGCCGACGGCTGCCGCGATGCCTTCGGGGTCGGGTCCGTCGTCGTGCTCGCGTCGTCGTCGCCGTGGCCGCCGTGCTCGACGGTCGACTCGTCGGCGCCGTCCTCGATCTGCTCCTCGGAGGGCGCGGAGGCCTCGCCGTCGCCCGGACCGCCGCCGAAGGCGATGTCGGAGCAGGAGTAGAACGCCTCCGGACTGTCCGAGCGCTGCCAGACCGCGTACAGCAGGTGCTTGCCGGAGCGCTGCGGGAGGGTGCCGGAGAACGTGTAGAAGCCGCCCGACGCGGCCGGGTCGGTGGCCGTCGCCACCGGGTGCGCGAGATCGAGGTCGTCCCAGGCGAGCGGCTGCGACGGGTCGTAGCCGGGCTTGGTGACGTACACCTCGAAGGTGCCCTTGTGCGGGGCCGTCACCCGGTACCGGAAGGTGTACGAGCCCGCGCGCACGCTCGTCGTCGGCCAGTCGGCGCGGGCCAGGTCGAGGCCCTTGAACGCCTCGTCGCCCGCGCCGCACAGCTCACCGTCCGGGATCAGCTCCCGGTGGCGGCCTGCCGCGTCGCCGATCCGTACGCCGTTCCAGTCGTACAGCGCCTGGGTGCCGCCGGCCGTGACCGCCGCCCGGCAGGCCGCCGACCTCGGGCTCTCGGGGCCCTCCGCGTAGCACTGCGCCACCCGGCTCACCGGGTCGCCCAGCGAACCGTGCGCCACGGCCGGCCCGGCGGCGAACGCGGTCAGGACGAGCGGGGCGACACCGACCGCACCGACCGTACCGACGACGCGGGCGACACCGACGGCACCGACGCCCCGGGCGACGGCGGCGACACGGGCGGTGGCGGACGCGGTGGCCTTGCGGCGGGCAGCGGGCATGGCGGGGCACTCCTCGAAGAGGGGACAGCGGTCCTGGGCGGCTCCGGGATCGGTCCCGGGCGCCGGGGGCGATCAGCAAGCTAGCCCCAGGGAAGCGCGAAATCGCCTGCTGGGAGCGGGCGCGGGAGATCCTTATGGTGGCGTTAAGGAAGGGCTAATCAAGGGCTGAGGAAAGCCCGTTGAGGAGCCCGCCGAAGATCCGACCCGAAGATCCGATACGACGATCTGACTCGAAGATCTGACTCGAGATCTGACTCTTACCCCGGTGCGTGAGACTGGGGCCTCCGTACACGTTGGAGAGAAGGGAACCCGCGCATGACCGCCGTACGCGGAACGACCGTGGACATCACCACCGAGGACGGCGTCGCCGACGCCTACCTCGTCCACCCCGACGACGACGCCGCGCATCCGGCGGTCCTGTTCTACATGGACGCGTTCGGGCTGAGGCCGCATCTGAGGGCCATGGCCGACCGGCTCGCCGGTGCCGGGTACACGGTCCTCGTGCCCAATGTCTTCCACCGGTCGGGCCGGACCCCGTTGTTCGACCTGCCGGAGTTCATCGATCCGGACGCGCGTCCGGAGATATGGGACCAGGTCCTGCCGGTCATGCTGACGCTGACGCCGGAACTCGCGCGGCGGGACGCGGCGGCGTATCTGGGATGGCTGGCCGACAGCCCGCGGGCCGCCGCCGGGCCCGTCGGGACCACCGGGTACTGCCTGGGCGCCCGGCTGGCCCTGTACACCGCCGGTGCCTTCCCGGAGCGGGTCGCCGCCGTGGCCGGCTTCCACGGAGGGCGCCTGGCGACCGACGACCCGGACAGCCCGCACCTGTCCGTGGCCGGGATCACCGGCGAGGTGTACTTCGGCCACGCCGACCAGGACCCGTCCCTGCCGCCGGAGCAGATCGACCTGTTCGACAAGGCGCTCACCGAGGCGGGCGTCCGCCACCGCACCGAGGTCTACACGGGCGCCTCGCACGGCTACACCCAGGCCGACACCGCCGCCTACGACGCCGAGGCGACGGCACGCCACTGGACCGCGCTGCTGGACCTGCTGGACCGCGCCCTGCCCCGGCCCCGGTCATGACCGAGGCCCGCGCGAGGGGATGACCGGGGAGAACCAGAAGATCTGCCCGAGGTTCGGGTAGGAGGTCGTGGAGCGTCGGGTGGTCGGGCGGGCTGGGGCGCGGGTGCTCAGCCGTCCGGCCACCAGGTGCGCGCGATGTCCTTTCGCACTTCCCGGCGCTCGACGGGGCGTTCGTCGGCCTCGTCCCGCACCTGGCGGGACGTGGACTTCCTCAGGGGCTTCTGCACGGTCGTACGGCGCATGGCTGCCTCCTTGCGTCTACCAGGTTCCGCGTTTTCACGGAGGTAGACCTTTTCCGGGAGCGTTACTCATCGTTCGGGCTCTGTCAGTGGCGGCTGTCACCATCTGGACTGTCAGTGGCAGGTGTCACTCTGGCGGCATGACCAACATCGACGACGGCGAAACCTCCCCGACCCTTCGAACACCGAATAAACCGGCGGCAGATGACCCTCCGGAGACCGTCGACTGGGACGCGGAAGCCCCCACGTTCGACGACGAACCCGATCATGGCCTGCGGGAACCCGCCGTCCGGGAGGCCTGGGCGGCCCGGCTGCGGGAGTGGCTGCCCCACCGCGCCTGCGACGTGCTCGACCTCGGCTGCGGCACCGGCAGCCTGTCACTCCTCGCGACCGAACAGGGGCACCAGGTGACCGGAATCGACGCCTCCACGGCGATGGTCGCCCTCGCCCGCGCCAAACTCGCCGGACGCCCCGCCGTGTTTCTCGTGGGTGACGCGGCGGCCCCGCCCGTGGGGGAGGAGCGGTTCGACGTGATCCTCGTCCGCCATGTCCTGTGGACCCTGCCCGACCCGGGCCGCGTCCTGCGCCGCTGGTGCGGGCTGCTCCGGCCCGGTGGCCGGCTCGTCCTGGTCGAGGGGGTGTGGGGCACGGTCGCCCCGGTCGGCATCCCCGCCGAGCGGCTGTACGGGCTGGTCGCGCCGCTCGTCTCCGAGGCGGCGGTGGTGCCGCTGGGGGACGACCCGCTGCTGTGGGGGAAGCCGGTCGAGGACGAGCGGTATGCGGTGCTGGCCCGGCTCTGACCGGGCCGCTCACGTCGGTGCCCGTCGACGTCGGCACCCGCTCCCCTCCGTACCGCCTACGTCAGCAGCGACTCCAGGCCGCCTTCGACGGTGGCGAGTGCCTCCAGTTCGTCGAGCGCGGCCACGGCCGCCGCCGCGGCCTCCGGGTCGCTGTCCGCGAGCCCGCTCTCCGCGAACTCGTCCTCGTCCAGCCGCAGCACGGTCGTGCCGTCGGCGGAGCGCCACAGGTCCAGGTCGAGGTCCTCGACGACGAGTTCCCCGCCGGAGCGCGTGGCGGGCCTGGTGATGTCGCAGTACCAGCCCTTAAGCGCGCCCCGCGCGTCCCGGACCTCCTTCACGGCGTACCACCGGTCGCGCCAGTAGTACTCGGTGAAGATGTCACCGGGCTCGAAGCGTACGAACCCGAAGTCCCGTACGGCCTCGCCCGCCCAGGCGGCGCGGACCGTGATCCGGGTGCCGTCGTCGCTCAGCAGCCGTGCCGGGTAACGGATCTTCGTGCGGCCCGCCTTGAGCAGGACGACATCCAACTCCGCCACCGGCTCAACCGAGTTCACGGACATACCGCACCTCCGTCGCGCACACCTCGTACCCGAACCACTTGTTGATCGCGAGCATCGGCCCGTTGCCGGCGTCGTTGCCCGTGAAGGCCTCCGTGTAGCCGGCGGTGCGGGCGCGGTGCAGGGAGTCGTTCTTGGCGAGCTTGGCGAGGCCACGGCCGCGGGAGGCGCGGGCGGTGCCCGTCATACCGGTGAAGTAGCGGTCCCGGCCGTCCGTGCGGACCGCGGTGAACGCGGCGGGTGTGCCGTCCACGACGACCACCGTGCTCAGGGCGTGGTCGAGGAGGGGGTGGCGAAAGGTCTCCGCGAGCCACAGCTCGTAGTCGTCGAACTCCGCGTCGAGGTCGCTCGGTTCGTCCGCCGACGACTCCGCGTCCAGGTCGAAGAGGGGGCGCGGGTCGTCGGCGAAGTCGGCCGCCGTACGCAGTGCGGCGCCCTCGGGCGGCGCCTGGAGCGGGGGGAGGGCGCCGTGGGCAAGGTCCAGGCGGAGGAAGTGCGCGGAGCGGCTGGCCGTGTAGCCGCGCCGCTCGGCGAACGCGCGGTTCTCCGGGGTGTTCAGCACCCATGACAGCAGCCGGCGCGCGCCCACCGCCGTCAGCCGCTCCTCGGCGGCGCGCACCAGCAGGTCGCCGGCGCCCCGGCGCGGATGCCCCGGGTGCACGTACACGTTCAGATAGCCCTGGCCCGGTACGGGGCTGTCGTCGGCGATGCCCAGCTGCACCGTGCCGATCACCTCGCCGTCCGCCTCGGCGACCAGTTGCCGGTAGTGGGCCTCGGGGGTCGCGTGGGTGGCGTCGTGGAGCAGGGACTCGGCGGTGCTGACCATGAAGGGCAGGGCGAGGCGTCGTACCTCGACGAAGGCCTCGGCGTCCGCGGGGTCGGCGGCGCGGAGGTCGCGCACGATCACTGTCATGTGAGCGCACGGTACGCGGGGCGCACGGTGGGCTGCCTCCGAATTTCCGGCGGGTACGGGACAATCGCCGCGTGACCTTGAAGATTCGCATCATGGAGGGGGGCGCGCCCTACGAGCAGGTGCGCGCCCAGATCTCGGAACAGGCCCGCTCCGGCGCCCTGCCCGTGGGGTACCGGCTGCCGACCGTACGGGGGCTCGCCGAGCAGCTCGGGCTCGCCGCCAATACCGTCGCCAAGGCGTATCGCGCGCTGGAGACGGACGGGGTGATCGAGACGCGGGGGCGCAACGGGACGTTCGTGGCCGCCGCCGGGTCCGCCGCGGAGCGGGAGGCCGCCGTGGCCGCCGGGGCGTACGCGGAGCGGGTGCGCCGACTCGGGCTGAGTGAGGCGGAGGCCCTGGCGGTGGCCCGCGATGCCCTGCGGGCCGCGTACGCCGAGTAACGAGCGCCGACCCGGGGCTCACGCCGGCCGGGCACCGCCGAGCCACACCGCCGTGGCCGAGCGCCGTCGCGGCGGAAACAAGAGGGTGGGTCACCGGAGGTTCAATGAACCAGGCGTTTCGGGGTTCGGGTCGGCTTCAGGCCCGCTCTTCGGGCCGCTCGTGCGAACACCGTCGCGTCTCCCACCGCTGCCGCGTTCGGGTCGTTGTTGAAGTAGACGTAGGTGTCGGCGGTGGGGGGCCAGGTGTCGGTGAGGCGGTGGGCCCAGGTCGTCAGGGAGCGGGGGCCGTAGTGGGGCCAGGGGTGGGCGCGGCCCTGGTGGAGGCGGAGGTAGGCCCAGTCGGTGGTGCGCCAGAGGGGCGTGGCGGGGCGGGAGTGGGTGTCGGCCCAGCACAGGGCCGCGTCGCGGGACTCCAGGACCTCGCGGATCTCGGGGGTCCACCAGGAATCGTGGCGGGGCTCGACCGCGATCCGGGTGCCGGAGGGGAAGCAGCCCAGGCAGGTGTCCAGCAGTTCCGCGTCGGCCCGTAGTGTCGGCGGCAGTTGGAGCAGGACCGGGCCCAGCCGGTCGCCCAGGCCCTCCGCATGGCTCATCAGCCGGTGCACCGGCTCCTCGGGGTCCCGCAACCGCTTGATGTGGGTCAGGTACCGGCTCGCCTTCACCGCGACCACGAAGTCCCCCGGCACCCGCTCCCGCCACGCCTCGAAGTTCTCCCGCGTCGGCAGCCGGTAGAACGCGTTGTTGAGCTCGACCGTCGCGAAGCTCGCCGCGTACTCCTCCAGCCACAGCCGGGTCGGGCAGCCCTCCGGATAGAGGACGCCCCGCCAGTCCTTGTACTGCCACCCCGACGTGCCGACGAACAGGGTCATATATCCATCAAAGCATCCTGAGGAGCCTCCTACAGGTACAGGCCCGCGTCCGACCCGCCCCTCGGCTCCGGCAGCGAGGTCGGTGAGGTGCCGCGACGCAGCGCGTACAGCTCGGCCAGGGTCGCCCCCTCGCGGCCGACTCCCTCGTCCGTGCCGAGCCAGCTCACCGCCTCCGCGCGGGTCAGCGCGCCCACCTCGATCCGGGCGAGGCAGCGGCCGGGGCGGACCACGGCGGGGTGGAGGCGCTCCAGGTCCTCGTTGGTGGTGACGCCGACCAGGACGTTGCGGCCCTGGCCGAGCAGGCCGTCCGTGAGGTTCAGCAGCCGGGAGAGCGCCTGGCCCGCCGTGTGCTTGGCCTCGCCGCGGATCAGTTCGTCGCAGTCCTCCAGCAGGAGCAGACGCCAGCGGCCCTTGCCCGCCGAGTCCTCCTCACCGATCGCGATGTCCATCAGATAGCCGACGTCGGAGAAGAGCCGCTCGGGGTCGAGGACGCAGTCCACCTGGCACCAGTCCCGCCAGGAACGGGCCAGCGTGCGCAGCGCGGATGTCTTGCCCGTGCCGGGCGGGCCGTGCAGCAGCAGAAGGCGGCCCGCGATGTCCTCGGGGGTCGTCTTCATCAGGCTGTCCATCGCGTCCGCCACCGGCGCCGTGTAGTTCGGCCGTACCTCTTCCCACGTCCCCGCCGAGATCTGCCGGGTCGTACGGTGCGGGCCCCGGCGCGGCGAGACGTACCAGAAGCCCATCGTCACGTTCTCCGGCTGCGGCTCGGGCTCGTCGGCCGCGCCGTCGGTGGCCTGGCCGAGGACCTTCTGAGCCAGCTCGGCGGTGGTCGCGGTGACCGTGACGTCGGCGCCGCGGTTCCAGCGGGAGATCAGTACGGTCCAGCCGTCGCCCTCGGCGAGGGTGGCGCTGCGGTCGTCGTCCCGCGCGGCCCGCAGCACCCGGGCGCCGGGCGGGAGCAGGGTGGCCCCGGACCGCACCCGGTCGATGTTCGCCGCGTGCGCGTACGGCTGCTCGCCCGTCGCGAAACGGCCGAGGAACAGCGCGTCGACGACATCGGACGGTGAGTCGCTGTCGTCGACGTTGAGCCGGATCGGCAGTGCGTCGTGTGGGTTGGCAGACATGTCGCCATGATCCGTCACCGAGGGCTCCCCGTGCATCCGCTTTCCGTAGTGCGCCGGGTGTGTCCGCCCCCGACCCGCTCGTGGTGCGCCGGTCGTGTCCGCCGCGCCCCGCGCTCCCCGGCCACACGGTGGGGCGGATTGCCCAGGAGTTCACCGGCGGAAGCTCCCCCACCACCACCCCACGCCGTTACTGTTGCCCTTGATGGCACGTCATGGGTGGAATTCGGGGGAGCGGCGGTGGCGACTCATCGCGCTGTTCGGCGTGGGCGCGGCCGCTCTGGCCCTGATCGTGACCCTGCTCGGCACCCTCCCCGGGGGCGGCAGCACCGCCGGCACCTCGCCGGACGGCGACAAGGTGCACGGCACGCCCGCCACCCCGTCCGGGGACGTCGGACCCGATGTGGGCTGGGGCTTCACCCACACCCAGTTCAGCGCCGACGAGGGCTCCGACACGGCCGTCGAGCGCGTCGAGAAACGCCTCGGTGAGCGGCCCCTGCCGCAGATCCAGCACATCATGGGCTGGGGCGCCGGCAACCCCGAACCCGTCGAGGGGCGTTACGACTTCGAGGAGATGGACCGGCGCGTCGACTTCGTCCGCGCCACCGGCGGCACCCCCGTCGTCACCCTGTGCTGCGCGCCCGACTGGATGAAGGGCGGCACGTCCGGCGCCGACAAGACCGACTGGAGCCAGGCCGCGCTGGAGACCGCGCCCGAGCCGGAGCACTTCCAGGACTACGCCGATCTCGCCGCGACCGTCGCCAAGCGCTACCCCGACGTACGCCACTTCATCGTCTGGAACGAGTTCAAGGGCTTCTGGAACAACGGCGAGGCCCGCTGGGACTACGAGGGGTACACCGAGCTGTACAACCTCGTCTACAAGGCCCTCAAGAAGGTCGACGAGGACATCATGGTCGGCGGCCCGTATCTGGTGATGGACAGCCTCGACCCACGGCAGGAGCAGGACGCGTCCACGTCGTTGAAGGGGCCGTGGGGTGCCCTGGACCAGCGGGTCCTCGACGCGTTCGACTACTGGGACAAGAACAAGGCCGGCGCGGACTTCGTGGTGGTGGACGGGTCGAGCTACAGCAAGGACGACGAGCTGATCCCCGACGAGTTCGCGGCGACCGACAAGTTCACGGCCGTGAGCGAGTGGGTCCGGGAGCGGTCCGGTGATCTGCCGTTGTGGTGGGCCGAGTACTACGTCGAACCGGCCGACGGTGACGACAACCGGCACGGCTGGTCCGAGAACCGGCGGGTCGCCGTCCAGGCCTCCGGGTTGATGGCGATGGCTCGTGGCGGGGCGACCTCCGGGTTCTACTGGAATCCGGAGGAGAAGAGCGGGGAGTGCCCCGGGTGTCTGTGGACTCCGACCGACAAGGCCGACGGGGGGCGGGAGTTGCCCATGTACGGGCTGCTGTCCCGGTTCAGCGAGGAGTTTCCGCCGGGGACGAGGTACGAGTCGGTGTCCGTCGCGGCGGATGACAAGCCGAACGTCCGGGTGCTCGCCGATGACAAGGCCGTGCTGGTCGTCAACACCCTTGACCGCAAGATCAGTGCGGTCGTCGATGGGGAGAGGTTCGACATGGGGGCGTACGAGACGAAGTGGCTCGACAGGTAGTTGGGGGACTGCGGGCCGGTTGTGGCTGGTCGCGCAGTTCCCCGCGCCCCTTGAGGGGGGCTTCGCCCCTCAGAAAGACGTCAGGGCGCGCCCATCGTCAAGAAGCGCTGCACCAGTGATGCCAGCAGTAGTGCCAGCAGGGGCAGGCTGAACCAGAAGCTGCTCTGGAGCCAGCGGAGTTGGCGGACGCCGGGGCGTACCGCCACCCGTACGACCTCGCGGACGCTCAGCAGGACGATCAGGGCGATCGCGGCCAGGCCGCCGACGACCGACCACGGGGTCCAGGTGACCTGGGGGCCGATCGGGCCGGGGTCGGGGGCCGGGGCCTTGCCCGTCCGGTCGCGCAGGGCGAAGATCGTGGCGTCGGTGTTGGCGAAGACCCGCTCGATGTCGGCGCGCTCGTCGAGGTTCTGGATGAGCCGGGACTCCCAGTTCCTGGAGTAACCGGCGTCCATCTGCAGGTTGACGACCTGGCTGCGGTTGACGATCAGGAAGGAGTTCGCGCCCGCGTCCTTCAGCGCCTTGGCCACCCCGGACACCAGCACGGGGTCGCTCGGTGCGAGCGTCGGCACGTACTCGACCTTCTCCATGTCCCGCGCGCCCCACGGCATCGCGGGCGTCACATTGTTCACCGGGTCGTCGCTGAGCCACAGCAGCCGTACGGTCGGGTCGTCGTGGGCGTACACGTACTCCATGGCGGCGACCTCACCCGGCCGGACCCGCTCGAAGGGTTCGTTGCCCCAACGGGCGACCAGGAAGCCGCCGATGAGGACGAGACCGGCCATCAGGGCGGCCAGCGGGGCGAGGCTCACCCGGTCCTTGTCACGCTCCTCGGCGGTGGCGCCGGTGCGCGGGAACAGGGCGAGGCCGGCGAGCAGGGCGGCGCCCGGCAGGGCGAACATGAAGACCCGCAGGGCCATCTCACCGCCGTACGACTGCATGCCGAAGCCCAGGAACGGGACGAAGGTCAGGACGAGCAGGGAGCGTTCGCGGTACTTGTTCTCGCGGCGGCGCCAGAAGCCGTAGCAGGCCAGGAGCATGACCGTGCCGGCGAGGGCCACGCGCGCGTAGAGGACGAGTTTGTGGGTGGAACTGCCCTCGCCGATCCGGCCGGAGACCGAGGACGTGACATTGCCGCCCACACCGCCGACCCCGCCGAAGAGTTCGTCGAAGTGGCCGGACCAGTACGGCTCGGCGAGATAGCCCACCCAGACCGCGACCAGGACGGCGAACAGGATCGGCAGGCCCCGCAGTTCGGAGCGGCCGATCAGGACGAGGGCCGCGAGGACGCCCAGCATCACGAACGGGGTGAGCTGGTGGGCCGGGACCGTCGCCGCGTAGAGGGCGATCAGGACCATCAGCAGGACCGCGCGTTGGCGGCGGTCCGTCGGTTCCACCTCCGCCTCGCCGGGGCGCACCTTGCCCCACAGCACGTGCGGGGCGCGGAACCAGACCAGGAGGATCGCGACGAAGGCCAGATAGAGGAGGTAGGTGAAGCCCTGCGGGGAGAAGTAGTCCTGGCCCACCCAGCCGCTCAGGACGAAGATCCAGACGCCCGTCCACTTGGCGCGCCAGCCCGCCCGCATATGGCGGGTGAGGAGGAACAGCGGGGGCAGATAGAGGAGTTGGATCGCCGTCGGCCACCAGCGGATGATCTCGGTGAAGTCGGTGACCCCGCAGGCCTCGGCGACGAACGCGGCCGCCGCGAAGAAGCCCGGCCAGCTCCAGCGGGCGTCCAGGTCGGGGACGGCCGAGCCGGTGCGGTCGATGTAGTCGATGAAGCCCAGATGCTGCCAGGCGGTCGCGAACCGGGGTTCGGTCTCGATCACGGCGGGCAGCGCGTGCAGGGAGAAGACGGTGGCAAGGAGCGTGATCAGCAGCAGCGCGCGGTGCTCTCGGGCCGGCCACAGCAGCGAGGCGAACACCGTGGCCAGCAGCGCCGCCCCGACCAGCGTCGGCGTGGGCAGCACGGAGATCAGGCCGAGCCCGCCCATCCGGTCCAGGTCGGCGTCGTCCAGCGCCAGCGCGGGCACCCAGTACAGAAGCAGCGCGGAGAGCAGGAGGAAGCCGAGGACCACGCCGGTGATCGTGGGGTGCAGCAGCCGTTCGCGCAGGGGCACCCGCGGTGCCTCCCCGGCGGACGGAACCTCCTGGACCGGGGTCTTCACGTCGGGCTTCTCCGGTGCCTCCGCCTTCCTCACGAAGGCCGGTTCGCGTACGGCCCGTGCCCGGACGGCCTGTTCCCGGACGGCCGGTTCCCGTACGGCCTCCTCGAACGGGGCGTCCACCTCCGGGACCTCCGCCGGGCCCAGGGACGACTCCGAACCAGGCTCGCGGGCCTCCACCGGCAGGCCCAGCGAGGGCGACAGGCTGAGCGGACGGGTCGGCCGGTCCTGGGCCCAGGTCGGCCGGTGGTCCTTGCGCACGGACGCGGTTCCGGTGGGCGGGGTGCCGGGGCCGGGCCGTACGTCCGGGCGGCGCTCCAGGTGGTCGAAGTCGACGTGGACGCCGAGGGCGAGGGTGTCGGAGTCGAGCCGCCGGGACCAGGCGCCGCTCTGCTTCTTCGCGGCGGACGCCACCCGGCCCAGATCGGCGAGGTCGCCGTCCGGAGCCGCGTCCGCGGGCACCTCGGCGGGCCCGGCGGCGCGCAGGATCCGGTACAGCCGGGGCGCGGCGATCAGCACGATCACCGCGAGGCTGGAGATCTCGGCGACACCCGCGCCGGTCAGGCCCATCCGGGGGAGCAGGACCAGGGTCAGACCGAGGACCAGGGCGCACAGCAGGCCCTGCAGCCAGGCGAGTCCGGCCGTACGGCTCTGGGCGCGCAGCACCGCGAAGTACGTCTCCATGACGACCCGCAGCAGCGCGCCGACCGCGAACCAGCGCAGCAGCGGCGTCGCCGCGTCCGCGTACGCCTGCCCGAAGACGGCCAGGATCCAGGGCGCCCCGAAGAACAGCACCGCGCACACCGGCAGCATGATCCGGGCCATCCGCTTCAGCGCGGCCCGGGTGTTGGCGGCGAGGCGGGCCGGGTCGTGCGCGCCCTCGACGGTCAGGGAGGCGCCCATGTTGATGGCGAGCAGATTGACGGTGCCGCCGATGGTGGTGGTGATGTAGAAGTACGCGTTGTCGGCGGAGCTGACCTGGGCGGCGACGATCACCGGGACCAGATAGACCACGGCCAGCGAGAACAGGGAGCCCGTGTAGTCGCCGGCGAGGAAGCGGCCGATCTCCCGCAGCGACGGCGGGCGCGCGTGCTCCGCGGTGGCCTTCACATGCTTCGGGATCAGCCGGCGGAACACCAGCCAGCCCAGCGGCAGCACGGACATCGCGATCGCCGCGACCCAGGACACGAACACGCCCATGGTCGGGATCGCGGTGGCGAACACCACCAGGAGCACCAGCTTCACCGCCGAGAACACGGTGTTGCCGACCGGCACCCACACCGCGCTGCGCAGCCCGGTGAGCACCCCGTCCTGGAGCGTCAGCACCGACCAGGCGACCACCGCGAGCACGAAGAACACGGCGTTCAGCGGATCGTGCAGAAAGCTGTACGACGACCCCCACAGACCCAGTGTCAGCAGGAACACACCCGCCGCGAGCGCCACGGTCAGCGAACTGCCCGCGTACGTACGGAAGATCAGCCGGCCGGTGTCCCGGCCCGCGACCGGGATGAACCGGGCCAGGGCGCCCGTCAGCGTCAGCGCGGTGAGCCCGGCGAGGAGCTTCATCGCGGCGATCGCGGCGGAGCCCTGACCGACCGAGGCCTCGGTGTAGTAGCGGGCGGCGGCCAGCCAGAAGCCGAGGCCGAGCACGGCCGAGATACCGGTGTTGAGCATCAGGGCGTAGGCGTTGCGGAACAGCTGGTCGCCCCCCGCCCCCTTGCCCAGGCCGGGCAGCCGCAGCCTGCGGCCGGACCCGGACTTCCGCTCGGTCTCCTCGGTCGTGGTGTTCTCGGCCTCTTGCGCCGTGGTGGTCGTCGTGTCAGACACGGGAACGGATGGCCTTCCGGACCTGTCGTGCTCTTCGGACCATGGCGTACCCCTTGGTCAGGGCACGGTCCCGGGCGAAGTTGCGGGCGATCGCACGGCCCTCGACGAGCCGCTCGAACTCCGCGATTCCGGTGGAGCGCCGCACGGTGACCCGCCGCAGCGCGTACGGGCCCTGCGTACGCCGGGCCAGCGCGTTGCCGACCGCCAGCGACTGGGCGAACCCCGTCTCCCGTACCGCGACGCGCACCCGGCGGCTGGAGTAGCCGTACGGGTAGGCGAACGAGTCGGGCCGGGTGCCCAGTTCGTCGGCGACGATCTGCCGGCAGCGCCGCAGCTCGAAGCGGAGCCGGTCGTCGTCCAGCGTGTCGAGCTGCGGATGGGTGTGGCTGTGCCCGCCGATCTCCACGCCGTTGCCCGCGAGTTCGCGGACCTGGTCCCAGTCGAGCATGGTGTCGAGGGCCTCGCCGTTGTCGTACGGGCCCTCGATCCAGCCCGTGGTGACGAACAGCGAGGCCGCGAAGCCGTGTTTGACGAGGGCGGGCAGGGCGTGCCGGTGCACACCCGCGTAGCCGTCGTCGAAGGTGATCAGGACGGGCCGGGCGGGGAGCGGGCGGCCCAGTCGCCAGCTCGCCGCCAGATCCGCCGTGTCGACCGGGGTGAGGCCCAGGTCGTCGATGACCGCCATCTGTTCCGCGAAGGCCTCCGGGGTCACCGACAGGTCCCGGGTGGCGTCGTTCGGCGCGGTGGACACCGCGTGGTACATCAGGATCGGTACGGCCGCCGTCGTCCCCGTCGCCTCCGCGGCCCTCGTCGTCCTCGTCGTTCCCGTCGTCTCCGTCATGACGAGCCCCCCTCGCCCCCCTTGCCGGCCGCGCCGCCCGGGATCTCGCCGACCGAGAACGTGACGTCGCCCCTGCGGGCCCGGACGCTCCCGACAACGTACCCCCCGGCCGCCGCCGCCACCCCCAGGGCGATCGCGCCCGCCCGTCCCGCGCCCCCCGCGCGGCCGAGCAGCGCGTCCCGCAGGCCGCGCGCCACCCCGGCGGGCAGCACCCGTGTCGTGTACCGGCGCTCGGACTCCAGCCCCTTGCCGGCGCCCACGCTCCGCGCCACCAGCGCCTTCGACAGGCCCTCGGCGTACGTGCGCGTGCGGAAATACCCGAAGCGCTCCCGCGCGTCGGGCACCCGGTGGTGGATGACCGCCCGGTCGTCGAGCAGCAGGACCGCGTCCGGCCGGGCCCGGGAGAGCCGGATGCACAGCTCCGTCTCCTCGCAGCCCAGCGGGCGCTTGTCCCCGTCGCGGCCGATGCCCGTGGCGAAGCCGCCGGCCGCGTCGAAGGCGGCGCGGCGGAACGAGGCGTTGCCGCCGAGGACGTTGCGGACCTCGGCGACACCACCGGGCAGGCCCTTGTAGGCGCAGCCCACCACCCAGTCGAACTCCTCCGGGAACCAGGCCGGGCGGCGGCCGGACGCCCAGATGGGCACCGTACGGCCGCCGACGGCCATGACCCGGGGGTCGGTGTACCCCTCGACGAAGTACGCGAGCCAGTCGCGCTCGGCGACGGCGTCGTCGTCGAGGAAGGCGATGATCTCCCCGTACGAGGCGGCGATGCCCGTGTTGCGGCCCGCGGACAGCCCGCGGGGGCCCGCGTTGGCGAGCACCCGCACCTCGCCGCTCTCCTGATGCTCTTTGTACTCCCTGGTGAGACGCTCGAGGAGGGCCTGGTTGTGGTCCACCACCAGGAGCGTCTCCAGGGCCGGCCGGGACTGGGCACGCACCGAGGCGACCGCCGCGAGGATGTCCTCCCAGCGGTCCTCGGTGTACACACAGATCACGACCGAGACGGCCGGCTCGCTCAAGACGACTCTCCCCGGCGCGCGGTGAGCATCGTCGCGTGCGAACGGCTGCGCAGCGCACGCCGGTTGTTGCGCTCCTTCAGGATCACCCGCAGCACCCGCAGTCCGTCGCGGACGGCCCGCAGATTGCTCGCGCCGTGGATGCGCAGATACTCGTGGCTGGGGATCTCCTGCACCTTCAGGCCCGCCTTGACGACCCGGATGTTCATCAGGGTCTCCACCTCGAAGCCCGTGCAGTCGAGGTCGATCTTGTCCAGGCAGTGCCGCCAGAACGCGTTGTAGCCGTAGCACAGGTCCGTGTAGCGGGCGCCGAACTTGCGGTTCACGGTGGTGCACAGCGCCCAGTTGCCGAGCTTGCGGATCAGGGTCATGTCGTCGGTGCCGCCGCCGTTGGCGAAGCGGGAGCCCTTGGCGAAGTCGGCGCCCGAGACGAGGGCGGAGACATAGGAGACGATCTCGTGCCCGTCGGCCGAGCCGTCCGCGTCGACCATCACGATGATGTCGCCGGTGCAGGCCGCGAAGCCGGTGATGAGGGCGTCGCCCTTGCCCTTGCCCCGCTGCGGGACGACCTTGACGTCCGGCCACAGCTCACGGGCCACCGCGACGGTGTCGTCGGTGGAGTTGCCGTCGACCAGGACCACTTCGTGGATCCAGCCCGGCAGCGTCTTGAAGACGTACGGAAGGTTCTCCGCCTCGTTCATGGCGGGGATCACCACACTCACCGGCGGCGCGATGGCCAGGTGGTTGGAGATCGGCCGGTACTTCGCGAGCGCCGACTCGTCGGCGTCGGTGGTATCGGACAGTGATGTCGGCGATGTCGGTTCGGATATCGCCGGGCGCAGAACTGAGCTCATGAGTCTGGTCCCTCTCGTCCGGTGGACCACCCGCCCCTGGGCGGTCCGGCAATGTGTCCGGTTCGAAAGGGGGGTTCTCACTCATGGCATGCCGAAGTCGATCTCCGTGCACGCCGGGTGAGCTGGCAAAGCCGGCCGACTGTCGCGGCTCGGCAGTCGGTCGCGCGGCACGACTCGGTAAACGGTGCGGTCACCGAGCACGGCACCCCCCTACCGCGCCCCGCGCCGGGACCGTCGCGCTCCTTGAGCCCTCCCCTAGGAGCATGTGCCGACGGACCGATGCGGGTGGAAGTACAACGATGTAAGACGGTATTGATGGTTGAGCCCTAATGGCAAGGCCTAGTACGAGGCCTCACTTTTTTGTTGTTGTGTCCGTTACCTGACCTCCCGACCGGATTCTTCCCATCCGCTTCAACAGTCTGTCCGCGGGTTCGAACAGTTCCGGTCGTGCCAGCACCGCGTTCCGCAGCGCCCGGACCGGGGCTCGGCGAGCCCGGTGCCCGAGTGCCACCGGATGGCGCCGGGTGACCCACCCCTCCGACACGGAGATCTCCCGGGTCTTCAGGGAATCCTTGTACTGCTTCTGCCCCCGGCCCAGATCCAGATAGGCGATGCCGTCGGCGGCACCCTCCTCGGCCATGTGCAGATGCAGGAGCAGGCCCGGCGAGAACCTCGCGAACGCCGGGTCGTACGCCGGGAACCAGCATGTCAGTACCCGCTCGGAGCGCAGCCCGAAATGAGCCGCGACAGGTTCGCCGTCCCCGTACAGCACGGAGAGCTGTCCAGCGAAGGATTCGGAGCGGGTGTGGAAGAGCCGGTGCACCAGGCGGGTGATCCACGGGTGCGCGAAGCGGTCGCTGCGACCCGTCCTGCGGTACTGCGCCGACTTCCAGGCCATCAGCGTGCGCAGGACCTTCGGGTCGCGTTCGTCGTGCACATAGCGCACCTCGCTCATCGCGCGGCCGAGCCTGCGCTCCTTGGCGAGCGTCGAGCGGACGAACTTCGGCGAGTCGGCCCGTAGTTGGCCGAGATAGGCCTCGTAGCCCTGTTCCAGGTCCATGACCGGGGAGGGGAAGGTGCCGGTGATGTGGGCCGCGAACGGCGTCTGGCCCTGGGCCAGATGGTCGAACTCCCATACGGCGAGCCCACAGGCCCGCAGCAGCTCCTGGGCGTCCCAGGTGAATCCGGGGCGGTGGACCACACCCTGGCAGTCGGAGAGGCCGAGACCGACGGCTCTGCCCACCCCGACGGTGGATCTCTGGTACGGGAAGAAGGCCGCCGGTTCACCGTCCTCCCGGACGACCGCGATCCGCACCCCGCGCCGGCAGCGGCCCACGGCGAGCGCGAACTCCGGGGACAGGAACGGGTTCGCCAGCTCTGGCCTGCCGTGGAGATGGGCCTTCGACTGCAAGGCGGTCCAGGCCGCCCGGTCGGCGGCGGACAGTTCGCCGGGGCGGTACACACTGATGTCCACGTCTCAGGTCCGTCTTCTCTCCGTACGGGCACCGCGGCGCCGTACCAGACTCGGCAGGAGAACGAGCGTGCTGATCACGGTCACGGCCGCGATCCCACCGGTCACCGACCACGAGTGGGTGGCGATCATGCCCTGCGCGACTAGGAGGTTCACCGCGATCGCGCCCGCGAGGGACGTCACGACCCGGCCGAACGGCTCCAGTCCGCGCAGTACGGCCCCGATGGCGGCTCCTGGCGCGACGAGGAGGAAGAAGAGGGTGAACGGGCCGCGCAGCACCGAGTCCGCGTCGGCGAACGCGAGCGCCGCGCCGACCCCCGCCACGGCCGCGGCCACGCCCGCCAGCAGTGGCCCGCCACCGCCTGACAAGGATGGCTTGATACCCAAGGTCTGCATTGGCGACTTTGCCCCCTGAAGCGCCGGATGCCGGGCTTCAATGTCGCTCAGCGGGCGCGGGGGCGTCAATACGTCGAGACGGGCCGGGCGGCCGTACGGCCGATTTGCAATGCCTCGGCAAAGTAGAACGCCCGGCCGCGTACGAGGATTCCCCGGAGGCGACTCGCGCCTCCGGGGAATCCGGTGTTCACAGTGGTGCGGTCGCCGTTACGGGACGAGCTGCAGCAGACGGTTCGGCGAACCGGTGCCGGGGCTGGTGACCTTGCCGGTGACGGCGCCGCCGGTCAGGGCCGTGGCGACCTGGGCCGGGGTGGCCGAGGTGTGACCGGCCAGGTAGACGGCGGCCGCGCCGGCGACGTGCGGGGTGGCCATCGAGGTGCCCGAGATGGTGTTCGTCGCGGTGTCGCTGGTGTACCAGCCGGCCGTGATCGACGAACCCGGCGCGAAGATGTCCAGGACCGAGCCGAAGTTGGAGTAGCTGGCCCGGGCGTCCGTGCTGGTGGTGGCGCCGACCGTGATCGCCGAGGCGACGCGGGCCGGGGAGTACGAGGAGGCGTTGGCGCTGCTGTTGCCCGCCGCGACCGCGTAGGTCACTCCGCTGGCTATGGAGTTCGCCACGGCCGTGTCGAGCGCGGTGGAGGCGCCGCCGCCGAGCGACATGTTGGCGACCGAGGGGCCGCTGTGGTTCGCGGTCACCCAGTCGATGCCCGCCACGACACCGGCCGTGGTGCCCGAACCGGCGTTGTCCAGCACGCGCACGGCCACGATCCTCGCCTGCTTGGCGATGCCGTAGGTCGAGCCCGCGATGGTGGACGCCACGTGTGTGCCGTGGCCGTTGCCGTCCTGCGCGACGTTGTCGCCGGAGACCGCGTCGTAGCCGTTGAACGCCCGGCCGCCGAACTGGGAGTGCGAGATGCGTACGCCGGTGTCGATGACGTACGCCGTCACACCGCTGCCCGCCGTGTCCGGGTAGGTGTACGTGCCGGAGAGCGGCAGCGACGCCTGGTCGGAGCGGTCCAGGCCCCACGGGGCGTTGGACTGCGTGGCGTCGGCGGTGAAGACCTGGTTCTGCTCCACGGAGGCGATCGCCGGGTCGGCGGCCAGTCTCTTCGCCTCGGTCGCGGAGAGCTCGGCCGCGTAACCGTTGAGCGCGGTCTTGAAGGTCCGCTTCACCGAGCCGCCGTACTCCTCGACCAGGCCCTTGCCGGCGCTCGACGCGGCCTTGAGGCCGGCGCTCTTCTTGAGCGTGACGATGTAGCTGCCCTTGATCGCGGTGGGGGAGTCGGCCGCGAGCACCTTGCCCTCGGCCGGAGCGGCCTGGGCGGGGAGTGCGGTGAGGCCGCCGAGCAGGGCGGCGGTCGCCAGGGTGGTGACGGCGGCGACACGCATGTTCTTGATACGCAGTTGTGCCATTACGAGGGATTCCTCCTCATAGGCGGCGCACGCCTTGGGTGGGGCGTACGTCTGTGGGGGGTGCGTGCGGGATCGCACTCACGGCCGGGAGCGTCGCGTTCCGCTCGGGGCTGTAAGCAGACTGGGTGATCTACGGGTGTAGCTCAAGAGAGTTGAAGTGTTGTCATGTTTCTGTCACAGACGTGAAATCGAACAAGGGCGGAACGCGGTCGGTACGTTCCCTTGCGGGAGGGAAAGTATTGACATGGACACTTCCGATCAACACGCGTAGTTGCTACGACGGTTGAGGCAGAGATCCTGCTAAAGGGAGGTTCCATGAGACGTTCCCGACTCGCGGCATACATGACCTCACTCCTCCTCGCCGTCGGCACCGCCCTCACCGGGGCCACGACGGCGCAGGCGTCCCAACAGGCCGCCGCCACCGGCTATGTGGCGCTCGGCGACTCCTATTCCTCGGGCGTCGGCGCGGGGAGCTACATCTCCTCCAGCGGCGACTGCAAGCGCAGCACGAAGGCCTATCCGTACCTCTGGGCGGCCGCCAACGCGCCCTCGTCGTTCCATTTCACGGCCTGCTCGGGCGCCCGAACGGGTGATGTTCTGGCCGATCAACTGGGACCGCTCGGCGCGGGCACGGGGCTCGTCTCGGTCAGCGTCGGCGGCAACGACGCCGGCTTCGCCGACGTCATGACCACCTGCGTCCTGCAGTCCGACAGCTCCTGCGTCTCCCGCATCAACACGGCGAAGGCGTACGTCGACTCGACGCTCCCCGGCCAGCTCGACAAGGTCTACTCGGCGATCAGCGCGAAGGCACCGGCCGCCCATGTGGTGGTGCTCGGCTACCCCCGCTTCTACCAGCTCGGCGGCACCTGCCCCGGCCTCTCCCAGGCCAAGCGGACCGCCATCAACAACGCCGCCGACTACCTGAACACCGCCCTCGCGAAACGCGCCGCCGACCACGGCTTCACCTTCGGCGACGTCCGCTCCGCGTTCACCGGGCACGAACTGTGCTCGGGCAGCGCGTGGCTGCACAGTCTCAACCTGCTGAACATCGGCGAGTCGTACCACCCGAAGGCCGCGGGCCAGTCGGGCGGCTATCTGCCGGTGTTCAGGAACGCGGCCTGACGGCTCCGCTCAGCGCTCCGGCCTCGTTCTCGTAGTCGGATTCGGAGTCGCTGTACTCGCCGGGGTTCTCCGAGTCGTCGGAGGGGGAGGTCCCGCCCGTGGTCGGGGCCTCCGTCTCGCACGTCACCGAGAACGCGACGGAGTTGGACGTCACCTTCACCGGTCCGCGGACCTCGACGCTGATCTCGTCCGTGTAGCTCCCGTTCGTCGAGACGACGACCTTGTCCTGCTTGGTCTTCTCACCGCCGGACCCGAACGACAGCGTCTTCCAGCCGGGGTCCTCGACCTCACCGCTCTTGGCCACCCAGCGGTAGTCGACGTCCACGGGGACGCTGCCCACGGTGAACGTCGCGGTGAAGGCGGGCGCCTCGGCGTCCTGTGGCGGACAGGCCCCGGAGTAGTCGGTGTTCGTGCCCTCGACGGTCACCCCGACCGACTGCGCGGGCGGCTCGGTGGTCGGTTTCTCCTCGTCGGGTGTCCTGGAGGGGGTGCCGCCGTCGTCGCCCGTGTCGTCGCCGGTCTCCTCGCCCGTGCCCCCGTCGCCCGTCTGCTCGTTCGTGCCGCCCACCGTGCCCGCCCCGTTGGTGGGGTTGCCGTCCTTCCCGTCGTCGCCACGGTTGACCAGGGCGTACGTCAGTCCGGCGATGGCGAACGCGATCGCCGCGATACCGGCGACCAGGAAGACGAGGGCCCGGCGGTTGCGATCGGGCTCGCGGGTCGGCGCCCCGGACGGGTGGGTCACGGCGGCCGGGACCGGATGCGGTGGGGTCGGCGGCCCGAACTCGTTCGTGCCCCGCCCCGGGCCCCCGCCCCGACTCGGGAAGGCCGCCACCGTCGGGCTGTACGGGGCCGAGGGGACCGTGTCGGAGCGCGGGGCGTCTCCGCCGGAGGGGGTGCCCCCGGCGCCGATGATCCGCAGATCCCGCTCGGCCCGCTCGGCGGGGATCCGGTCGGCCGGATCCTTGCGCAGCAGCCCCTCGATCACCGGGCCCAGCGGACCGGCCCGCAGCGGCGGCGGAAGCTCCTCGTCGACGACCGCGCGCAGGGTGCTCAGCGGAGTGTTCTGCCGGAACGGCGAGTTGCCCTCGACCGCCGCGTACAGCAGCACACCGAGCGACCACAGGTCCGACTCGGGGCCGAACGCACGGCCGAGTGCGCGCTCCGGGGCGAGGAACTCGGGGGAACCGATGACCTCGCCGGTCATCGTCAGCGCGGAGCTGCCCTCGACCGTGGCGATACCGAAGTCGGTGAGGACGACCCGGCCGTCGTTGGACATCAGCACATTGGCAGGTTTCACGTCCCGGTGCAGCACCCCGGCCTCGTGCGCGGCCCGCAGCGCGGACAGCACCTCGGCGCCGATGTGCGCGGCGCGCTGGGGGGAGAGGGGGCCCTCGGCGTCCAGGAGATCGGCGAGGGACACCCCGCGCACCAGCTCCATCACGATCCACGGGCGGCCGTCCTCCATGGCCACGTCGTACACCGTGACGACATTGCGGTTGGCGACCCGGGCCGCCGCCCACGCCTCCCGCTCCAGCCGGGCGTACATCCGCTCGACGTCGGACACCGCGACACCGCCCGGCGCCCGCACCTCCTTGACGGCGACCTCGCGGTGCAGCACCTCGTCGCGGGCCCGCCACACGGTGCCCATGCCGCCCTCGCCGAGCGGGGTCAGCAGGCGGTAGCGGCCCGCGATCACACGTTCACTGCCGGGTTCTTCGGACACGGCCATCCCCCGTCACTCGTATCCGCGTGAAATCTCCACCTCGTGCTCCGAGTACGCGGCGTACTCCGAGCACTCCGTGTGATTTCTCCCCAAAAGTAGCTCAGACGAGTGCGGATGTTGCCCCCCTGACGACCAGAGCGGCCCCGAGCGCGACGACCAGCAGCGCCGACGCCAGCGGTACGGTCCTGCGCACCAGCGCGGCCGTCGGCCCGCCGAGCCGGCCCTCGCCCTTGTCCATCACCCGCGTCACCCAGCCGCCCGCCTTCACCACGGCGTACCCGGCCGCCGTCAGCGTGAGCGCCAGCCCGATGCCGTACGCCAGCACCAGCAGCAGCCCGAACCACGCCTTGCCCAGCGCCGCCGCGCCGACCAGCACGACCACGGCCGAGGGGCTCGGCACCATGCCGCCCGCGAAACCGAGCAGGATCGTGCCGCGCAGGGTGGGCGCGGTGGGGTGGGTGTGCGTGAAGCCGCCGTGGGTGTGCGTGATGCCGCCGCCGAAGAGGGAGCGCTTCTGGGTGGGGGCTTGGTCGTGATCGTGGTCGTGGTCGTGGGTGTGCGGGGCGCTGTGGTCGTGACCGTGGTCGTGCTTGTGGTCATGACCGTGCTTGTGGTCGTGGCTGTGGGAGTGACCCTCGCCGGGGGAGTGGGTGTGCGGCCCGGCCGGTGCGTGGTCGTGGGTGTGGGTCGCGACCGACGCGTGGGTGTGCGAGTGGGTCTCGCCGTGCGCGTGGGTGCGCGCGGGGGCGGCCTGGGCGAGTACGAGCTCCCGGCCGGGCTCGGGCGCGTGGTCGTGCGTGTGGGAGTGGCCGTCCCCGTGGCCGTGCTGGTGACTGTGCTCGTGCTCGTGCTCGTGGCTGTGGGAGTGCCCGTGCCCGTGCTGGTGATCGTGGTCATGGCCGTGCTCGTGGTCATGGTCGTGGCCATGACTGTGATCGTGATCGTGCGTGTGCCCGTGTCCGTGGGCCTTCGCGTGGGTGAGCGTCAGCTTGCGGTTCAGCCATGCGCGGCGGGCGAGTGTGACTCCCGCGCCCATCACGAACAGGCCGCTCGCGATGCCCAGCCAGGTGATCACGGACGGGGCGGCGGCGGAGCCGGCCAGGACGAGGAGTCCGAGGGCGACGACGCCCAGGGTGTGGGTCACCGTCACCGACGCGGCCATGGGGAGGACGTCACGCATCCGGGCCCGGTCGCGGGCGGCGGCCGTCGCGGCCATCAGAGTCTTGCCGTGGCCCGGGCCGAGCGCGTGCATGGCGCCCAGGAACAGGGCGATACCGAAGGCGAGGGCGCCGAAGCCGAAGGTGAGGTCCTGGCTGGAGACCAGGTCGTCGAGGGCCCGGGTCCAGCGGTCCGCGCCGCGCGGGAGGATCGAGGCGCCGGGCGCGTCGCTCTCCTGCTCGGCCAGCGCGGGACCGCCCGGCCGCACCTGGAGGGAGGCCTTCGCCGTGTCCTCCGGCGACTGCAACAACTCCGCCGGATAGTCGGTGAGTTGCTTCGACAGCGACTCCTCGGGCACGTCCGACCCGGTCAGCGTCGCCCGGTCGCCCTGAGCGGTGACCTCGCGCCAGCCCGGCCCGGAGTCGACGGCCGCGTGGAAGCGTACGTCGGCGGCCCGGTCCGGCAGCGGAGCCGTCAGCCGGCACTCCACGCGCAGCGTCTTCAGCCCCGCCTGGCCCGGCCGCTCCTCGGCCCGGCTCGACTTGAGAGCCACCTCGACGGCACTCCCGTCGACCGTGACCTCACTGCCCTCGGCGGCCTTCTCGCACCGCTCCCGGGCCCAGCTCTCCTTGCCCTGCCGCTTGATGGCGGGCGCGGCCTGGGTCGCCGGGATCTCCGCGAGGTCCTCGACATGGAGGATCCTCAGCTGTCCGGGGGCGGCGACCAGGCCGTCGTACCGGTTGACGGTGAAGTTGCCGAGCGGGTGGGCGCTCGCCGCCTGGGCGGGGCCGAGGACGAGCGCGCAGGCGGCCACCAGGACCGCCGTGCCGGAGGCGAACACGCGCCGGGGAGAGATCACTTGGCGGTCTCCAGAGCCTGCAGTTTCTTGAGGGTCCTACGGGCTTCCGCCGCGCCGAGCGGCGAGAAACCGGCGTTGAGGTCGAGCGCCGCCTTCAGGGAGGTACGGGCCTCCTTCTTGTCGCCGGCCGCGTACTCGACCATCCCCCGGTGGTACAGGAACGTCGCGTCCTTGTACCCGGTGGCGGTGGCGCGGCGGGCGTACGGCAGGGCCTCGTCGTCGCGGCCGTTGACGTGCAGCGCCCAGGCGAGGGCGTCCGCCGTGTGGACTGTCTCCCGGCGCTCGAACTCGGCCTCGGCGGCCCGCAGCGCGGCCTTGGTGTCGCCGTGGTCGGCGGCGGCGAGCGCGGTGTCGAGGTCGGCGTTGACGCCGTTGGAGCGGGCGATGGCGGTGTAGGCGTCCACCAGCGCGTACTGGTCGCCCGCCCGCGTCTTGTCGCCCTTCGCCTCGTACAGCTCGCCGAGCACGACGAGCGGCCCGGGCAGCGGGTAGGAGGACACGACCTGCTCCAGGCCGCGGATCGCCTCCGCGCCGTCGCCGCTCGCGGCCTGGGCGCGGGCGCGGCCCTCCAGAGCGGGGAGGTAGGTGTCGTCGGCGCCGAGGGCGCGGGCGTAGTGGTCGAGCGAGGTCTTGTAGTCGCCCTGCTTCCAGGCGAGTTGGCCGAGCTGGGTGGCCACGTAGGCGATGTCGCCCCGGGTGGCCGCCGACCTCAGGGCCCGTTCCAGGACGCGCCGGGCGGTCTTCACGTCGCCGCGCAGCTCGTACACGTAGGCGTACCGGGTGAAGACGGGGATGCCGGGGCGGCGGGTGTCGGCGAGCTTCACCGCCTTCAACGCGTCGTCGTAGCGGCCGAGTTCGACGAGGGCGTCGACGCGGCTGCACAACGCGCGTTCGCTGTACGGGTTTTCTTCGAGCGCCCAGTCCGCGTACCGCAGCGCGTCCTCGAACTCGTGGCGGGCGGCGGCGAGCGCGGCGAGGCCCGCGAGGGCCGGGTCGTTGTCCGGCCGCAGCTTCAGCGAGCGCTTCAGGGACTGCTCGGCCTGCGGGTAGCGGGAGGGGTCGCCCTTGACGCGGGCCTGCTCGACATAGGCGAGGCCCAGCGTGGACCAGGAGCCGAAGTCCTTGGGCTGCTCCTTGAGATGGGCCTGCAGCCGCTCGACCGCCGTGTCCAGATCGCCTCCGGCGAGCTGCGCCGCCGAGACACCCGGCGAGGAGGACATCGCCACGGTCCGGTCGTCGTCCTTGGCACCCAGCGCCACGGCGAACCCGGTGAACGCCACGGCCAGCGCCGCCGCACACGCGGTGAGCCGCAGCACCCGCCACCGGGCCGGCTCGGGACCGGCGCCGCGGGCCGAGGGCCGACGACCGGGTACGGGTACGGGACCGGGCTCCGGGCCCGGCTCCACCTCGGACGCGGGGCCGGCCTCGGCGAGGTCACGCCGGTCGGCCTTGGCCTCGGCGTGGGCACCGGACACGGGCCGGGCTTTGGTGAGGTCACGCCCGTCGGCCTTCGTCTCGGACGACGGGCCGGCCTCGGCCTTCGACGCGGCACCTGACTCGGCCGAGTCGGGGCGGGCGTCCTCGGGAGCCCCCGCGTCGGGACGTGGACGTCCGTCCTTCGACGCGTTCTCGTTCGTACGCGGGGACATGCCCTCTCCTCAACATCCTTGCCGAGTGCGGTGATCGTGATCGTGGGGCGCGGCCCGCGCCGTGGGGGATGGATACGAGCGGGCCGCGCCGGTCTCGGTGGACCGGGCCCGATGGGAGTGGGCCCGGTCGGGGCGGACTAGTAGTACGCGCGGTCGTTCCGACGACGCCACCACAGCAGGCCCGAGCCGATGAGCAGGACACCGGCCGCGCCGGCGCCGGCCGAGGCGGCGATCAGCGTGGTGTCGTCCGTACCGCCCTCGACACCCGTGCCGATCGCGCTGCGGACGCTGTTCGTGGTGTTGCCCTTGACGGTCTTGCCCCGCGAACCGGCCGTCGGCAGACCGACGTACGGGAAGGACTTGCCGAACTTCTTGTCGTTCTTGTCGACCGCGTCACCCAGGTCGTTGGGAGCGTCGACCAGTTCGCCCTCGACGACCTGCAGCGCGATGTCGAGCACGTCGTCGGTGAGCCGGCGCCCGTTCGGGAAGCCCTGGTTGTCACCGTCCAGCACACCGAGCCGCTTCGGCTTCTTGGTGGGCTCGATGGAGGTGTTGAGGCGCAGCTGCTCCGAAGGAGTCACGTGCGGCGGCTGGTTGAGGCCCTCGACACCCTTCAGGAAGACGTCGACGAGGTCGTTGCGCGGCTCCTTGGGAGCCGGGATCTTGTAGATCGCCTCGATCAGCTTGGGCAGCTCGGGCTCGGTGACGTTCTTCAGGAACTGGGCGTCGTCCACCGGCGAGGACGCGTTGAACTTGTCTTTGTCCCCGATGGGGTTGACGACCTCGTTCACCAGCGGCATACCCAGGCGCGACACCTGGTGGTACTGGCCGTCGGCGCCCGCACGCTGGGTCGTCGACCAGATGCCGACGATGGGCTGGTCCTTGGACTGGACGAGCGCCTCGCTCGGGATCTGCAGGGCGATCGAGTTGACGTTGTAGCCCTTGAGCGTGTCCCGCCCGACCTCGGAGAGGTCACCGCCGTACAGCAGGTCGAAGACGCGCAGGTCCAGGAAGAACGGGTCGTCGGCCTGGCCGGCGTACGTCGTCACCCCGCTCGCGGTCTTGTAGACGGCCTCGTCGCGCAGCTTCTTGAAGTCCGGCATCGACGCCTTGCCGACGTTCGACGGCGCCACCCACACATCGTCCGCGAGCTTCGTCTTGGACACCGCGCGGCGGTTCTTCAGCTTGATGAGGTCGATGTCGTACGTCTGCGTGATGTTCAGGTCCGGGTCGTCGAGGCTCTCCACGACGCCCGTGTTGTACAGGAAGGTCCTGTCGTTCTTCGTCTTCGTCTTGAACGTGTACCGGAAGACCAGGTCTTCCTGGGCGTCGCCGTCCTGGTCGACGCGGATGTCGTACTCCGCGTCCTCGGAGAACGTGAAGAAGTTCGGGCCGCCCGCCGGCTCCTCGAAGGGGATCCAGTTCGCGATCACCGTCGTCGTGTCCGGCTTGTCGGGGCTGACGAACGCGTACACATCGGTGTTGTCGAACTGGGGCTCACCCGAGATCAGCGGGGCCTCCCGGTGGCTGGAGGCGGAAGCCGCCCCCGGCTGCAACACGGTCACGCCGGCGGCTGCGAGCCCTCCGGCGGCCAGCGAAGCACAGATGAGGGACGCGATGCTCCGCCGTCCCGCGCCGCTCCTGGAAGTAGGTGTCGTCATGCCGTCCGTCCTCTGTCCCAACTTGCCTGACGAACGCCATTCGGTGCGGTCGGCAGGGTGGATTGGTCGAATCCCAAACGTTCTTACGGCGCGTTTGAAAGGTTGTTTCAGCGGAGAGCGGGATTCGTTGATCCGATGTTCGGATCGGTCGACCGGCGACCCGCGTTTTGGGCAGGCTGATCCGTAACCCCATCCGGAGGTGGGTTGGTTGCGAATGCCTTACGCGCGGGGATGGCCGTGCTCGACCGGAGGCGAGGGGGAGCGAGTGGAGGCGGACAAGCTTCTGGTCCGGGTGGCCGGAGGCGACCAACGGGCGTTCGAGGAGCTGTACGCACTGGTGTCCGGCCCGGTGTTCGGGCTGGTCCGCCGGGTCGTACGGGACCCGGCGCAGTCGGAGGAGGTGGCTCAGGAGGTGCTGCTCGAACTCTGGCGTTCCGCGGGCCGGTTCGACCCCGCCCGCGGCAGCGCCCTGTCCTGGATACTCACCCTCGCGCACCGGCGGGCGGTGGACCGGGTGCGCAGCGCCCGCGCCGCCACCGAGCGCGAGCAGCGCGAGGGACGGCGCAACCACCACCCCGCCTTCGACCAGGTCGCCGAGGAGGTCGAGGCCGGACTCGAACGTCAGTGGGTGCGCCACTGCCTGGAGAAGCTCACCACCCTCCAGCGCGAGTCCGTCACCCTCGCCTACTACGACGGCTACACCTACCGTGAAGTGGCCGAGCGGCTCTCGCTGCCCCTCGGCACGGTCAAGACCCGTATGCGCGACGGACTCACACGGCTGCGCGAATGCCTGGGAGGAGTCGCATGAGCGCCCTGATCGGCCTCGCGGCACGTGAGGCCCCGTTCGTCCGCGCGCCACGTGGGGCGTGTGTGCCCGGGGGAGGTGCGGCGTGAGCCTGTTCCGTCGTGAGGACCTCCACTCGCTCGCCGCTCCCTACGCGCTCGACGCCCTGGAGCCCGACGAGCGGCGCCGCTTCGAGAAGCACCTGGAGCGCTGCGACCGCTGCCCCGCCGAGGTGCGCGCCCTGTCCGAGGACGCGGTACGCCTGGCCTGGTCGACGGCCGCCCCGGCGCCCGCGGCGATGCGCGACCGGGTCTTCGCCGCCGTACGCAACACACCCCAGGAGAACCGGTCCTGGAGCGCCCAGCCCACGCGGCCCCAGCATCTGCCACGCCATGTGTGGGGCACCGAGCCGCCGCCGCATGCGCGCGCCCGTGCGCCCCGGATGCGCTCTTTGCTCGCCCCGCTGGCCACCGCCACGGCCGCCGCCGCACTCGTCGTGGCGTCCCTCTTCGCCGTCCAGGCGAACCGCACACAGGACCAACTGGCCGCCGAGCGCGAACAGGCCAGTGAGATCGCCCACGTTCTCGCCGCGCCGGACGCCCGCGCGACCAGCGACCGGGACACGGAGGGCCATCGAATCGGAGTGATCGCTTCCGCCGAGGAGGGGAGCGCGGTCGTGACCCTCAGCGGATTCGAGGACCTCCCGAAGAACCGGGTGCACCAGCTCTGGCTCATGCGCCCCGACGTGCAACCACGCTCCCTGGGCCTCTTCGACGGCGACACGCCCTTGGTCACCAGCGGAATGAACACCGACGCGACGTCACTCGCCGTGACCGTCGAACCCGACGGAGGATCAGCGCAACCCACCAGCCAGCCAGTTGTCCAACTCGCCCTGGAATCGGTCGGATTCGGAGAGTAGTCAACAGTGTTGTCACGGGGTAGAGGAATACCGGGGCCATGATTCCCGAGTGCTCCGACGGAGCGATATGGTTACGCTGCCCGGGCCGGGTGGACTCGTACGGGTGGGGAGTGACATGGAACAGATAACGGTGCGCAGGGCGCGAGTCCCTGCGATCACGTGCGGGAGCAGCGCGACCAGTTCGCGCCTCGACCGCCATCTCTCGGTGCTGGGCGGCCCCGCCGTGCCACAGCGCGAGACGGCCGAGGCGACCTCGCTGATGCTTGAGATAACGTCACGTTCCCCGCAGGAGCGCAGCAGCCGCAAGGACACGCGCGTCGGCAGGGTCTCGCTGTTCGCACCCCTGAAGAGGCTGCGCCGCTCGCTGTTCGGCAGCCGCTAGCACCACAAGCACCAAGGGCTTTCCCGCAGAAGGCCCGCGCTCAGGCGACCACACCGTCCCGGCGCAGCGCTGCGATCTCCTCGTCCGTCATCCCCGCGGCACGCAGCGGCGACCCGGTGTACTCCCCGAGCGCGGGCACCGCACCCACCCGCGCCTCGCCCCCGCCCGGCAGCGCGATCGGCGCCGGCAGCGCCCGGAGCGACCCCACCGGTGACTCCCCTTCCCACCACCGGTCCCCGGTCCTGATCCCGGTCCGCCAACTCCGGCCGCCCCGCCACCTGTTCGGCACCCCGTCGGCGAGCCGCCGCCACCAGCTGGTTCCGGCCCGTCCCCCGAACGGGCCGGAGGTCACTTCGGCCCGGCCGCGTACGTACGGACCGCGAGCGGCACGAACACCGCGAGCAGGAACGCGCACCAGAGCAGCGACCCGGCCACGGGATGGGTCACCGGCCAGGCGGCTCCCGCCGGCACGGGCGCGTTCCCGAAGAGGTCACGCAGGGCCGTGGCCACCGCGCTGATCGGGTTCCACTCGGCGACCGTGCGCAGCCAGCCCGGCAGCCCCTCGGTCGGGATGTACGCGCTGGACAGCAGCGGCAGCAGGAACGTCGCCCCGCCCAGCTGCCCGGCCGCCTCCTCGCTGCGGGTGAGCAGGCCCAGGAAGATGCCGATCCACACCGCCGCGAACCGGAACAGCAGCAACAGCCCGAACGCACCGGCCGCCGCGAGCACACCCCCCTCGATCCGCCAGCCCACCGCGAGCCCGACCAGCAGGAACGGCACCGTCCCGGCGGCCGTCACCAGCACATCCGCCAGCGCCTGCCCGAGCGGCACGGCGGCCCGGCTCATCGGCAGCGTCCGGAAGCGGTCCATCACACCCCGGTGCGTGTCCCCGGCGGCCTGGAACATCCCGGTCATGATCCCGCCGGCCGCCGTCGCCACCAGCAGCCCCGGCACCAGGAACCGCCGGTACTCCTCGCCCGGCACGGCGAGGGCGCTGCCGAAGACGTACCCGAAGAACAGCAGCATCGAGATCGGCATGATCTGGGTGAGGATCAGCAGCCCCGGGTTGTTCCGGACCCGCCGCAACTGCCGGCCCAGCATCGCCGTGCCGTCGTACGCCAACCCGCTCATGCCGCACGCTCCTTGAGGTCGGAGAGGTCCGTGACGGGACCCTCGGTGAGGCGGAGGAACACGTCGTCGAGGGTGGGTGGACGCAGGCTCGCGTCGACCAACGGCACGCCCGCCGCGTCGAGTTCACGCACGAGCCGGGGGAGCGTGAGCGTCGGGTCGAGCGTGACCGCGCCCACCGCGTGCCGGTCGTGGTCGAACGAGGGCTCCGCGCCGGTGAGTTGGTCGAGGACGCCCGCCGCCGCGATCATCGCGTCCGCGTGGGCGACGACGACCTCCGCGTACGAGCCGATGAGCGCCTTGAGCTGAGGCGGCGAGCCGCTGTGCGCGATCCGGCCCCGCTCCATCAGCACGATCCGGTCGGCGAGTTGGTCGGCCTCCTCCAGATACTGCGTGGTCAGCAGCACGGTCGTCCCCTCCGCCTTCAGGGCGCGCACGGCGTCCCAGATCTGATTGCGGCTGACCGGGTCGAGGCCGGTCGTGGGCTCGTCGAGGAAGAGCACCGCCGGGTGCCGGATCAGGCTCGCCGCCAGGTCGAGACGGCGGCGCATGCCCCCCGAGTAGGTGGAGGCCGGGCGGTCGGCGGCCTCGGAAAGACCGAAGCGGTCGAGGAGTTCGGCCGCGCGGCCCGCCGTGTCGCGGACGCGGTGCAGCCGTGCGAACAGCCGCAGGTTCTGCCGCCCGGTGAGATCCCCGTCCACCGACGCGTACTGCCCCGTCACCCCGATCGCCCGCCGGACCGCGCCCGGCTCCCGGACCAGGTCGTGGCCCGCGATCCGCGCCGAGCCGGCGTCCGGCCGCAGCAGCGTCGCCAGCAGCCGTACGGCCGTCGTCTTGCCCGCCCCGTTCGGGCCGAGCATCCCGACGACCGTGCCCTCCGCCACGGCCAGATCGAGGCCGCGGACGGCATGGACGTCCCCGAAGCGCTTCTCCAGACCCTCACTAAGTACAGCGTACGTAGTAGTCATGGGTTGACCATAGCGCACTACGTACGCTGTACGTAACTAGGATGGTGGCCGAGGTGATGATCGATGGCCGGCCGACCTGCCGTACCCGAAGTGATCTGGGCGCGCCCCGAGCGCACCGGCCGAGGCCCGAGGCCCGCGTTCAGCCGCGCGGACATCGCGGCGGCGGCCGTGCGGCTCGCCGACGCGGGGGGTCTCGACGCGGTGTCCATGCGTCATGTAGCGGCCGAGCTGGGCTGCGGCACGATGTCGCTCTACAACTACGTGCCGCGCAAGGAGGACCTGTACGAGCTGATGGTCGACGCGGTCGGCGGTGAGCACGAGCTGTGGGAGCCGAGCGGGGACTGGCGGGCCGACATGCGGCGGGTGGCGTACCAGTCGCGTGAGTTGATGCACCGGCACACGTGGCTGCCGCGGCTGATGTCACCGGTGTACGGCTTCAGCCCCAACGCGCTGCGGTATCTGGAGCACTGTCTGAGCTGCCTGGATCCGATCGAGGCGCCGTACGGGACGAAGATCCAGCTGCTGGCGATGTTGAACGGCTGCGTGACGGTGTACGTCTCGAACGAACTGGCGACGGCCGAGCGGACGCGGTCGTTGCCGTGGTCGGTGGAGCGGGAGAACGAGGTGCGGATCGCGTATCTCGGAGGGCAGATCGCCTCCGGGGCGTATCCGCGGATGGCGGCGGCGTTCACGGAGGACTCGGGGCCGATCGATCTGGAGGCGGCGTTCGAGTGGATGGTGGGGAGGGTGCTGGATTCGTTCGCGCCGTAGGGGGTGCGGGGCGGGGGTGCGGGGTGCGTGGGCGGGTGCGGGTTCGGTGGGGGCTGGTCGCGCAGTTCCCCGCGCCCCTGGAGGGGGTACCCGGCGGCTTCGAGAGTTTCCCCCTCCTCACAACAACGTGAACTGGCCCTCCGGGCCCTCCTCGTGGTGGTCCAGGACCGAGGCGGGGGCCCGGGAGGTTTCCGGGACCGGGAGTACGTCCGCCTTGCGGAGGTCGGCTGTCGTGATGGGCCGGTCGATCGTCAACTCGGCCTGGCGCGGCCTCAGTTCCGCCAGGAGGGCGAGCACGGTGATCAGCTCCAGCAGTTCCGACGTCCAGGGCTGCGGCCAGGTCGTCGGGCGGATCGCCTCCAGCGTGCCCGGGTCCACCTGTTCCGTCCTGCGGGTGAACCACTCCTCCAGGACGCGGACGCCGCCCACCTGGAAGTCCCAGGCCTCGGACGGTACGGGGGAGACACGGCCCTCGTCGATGAGGAGGGTCTCGTCGTCGCGGTCGTAGCGCAGTTCCAGGGGCCGGGAGGGGAGCGGGGCGCGGACGTAGGGGCGGCGGCCACCGGGGAGTTTGGGGCGGTCGCCGTCGCGGCGCATCAGCCAGAGGGTGCGGCGGCCCAGTTCGACGCCGTGGGACCAGGTCTCGGGGTCGGTGGGGAGGGGGACCTCGACGCGGCGGGGGCCGGGGCGCGCGGCCACCAGGATCCAGGCGAGGAGGTCGAGGGGCGCGACGGGGCCGGTGCCGAGGCGTTCGCCGACGTACTCCGGCAGACCCGGCGCGAGGTTCGGCTCCACGCCCCCGGGGCGCCGGTACAGCGGGCGGACCGGGCCGATGCGCGGGCCGTGGGGAAGGGCCAGCGGGAGGACGGACGACGCCAGGAGCACAGGGCCGGCGGAATCCGGCGCGCCCGTCTGCGTGACCGTCTGTTCGACCACGAAGACCTGCCGCTCGTCCGCCACACGCCACAGTTCGGGGCGGGCGGAGTCGATCAGGCGGTGGTCGGGGATGAGCCACTGCTCGTCGAAGGGAGCGGCCAGGATCCGTACGGGCTCGGGGCAGGGGCCCGACTCACGGGCCAGCCGGCCGGTGCCGCTGGACTGGCCCGGCAGCTGGGTCACCGCCGAGGTCAGGGTCCGGGAGCGGGTGGGGGCGAACAGGGCCTCGCGGTCCGGGCCCTCCGCCTTCATCAGGGCGTCCCAGCGAGCCTTCAGGGATGCCGCGTCGGGAGCCGTCGGCCACCCCCGGCCCAGCCGTGGCGGTGCGACGGACCACGGCATGAGGTCCGCGAGCGGCGGAACGTCGTCGGGCGTCACGCTGGGCATCGTACGACCTCGTCCAGGGGCGTCGAAGGAGCCGGCGAAGGATCAGCGGGCATCGCGGCGGCCGGTGAGGCATCAGTTGGCATCGAGGGTCACCGTGAAGGAGAAGCGGTCGCCGCGGTAATGGATGACCGCGACGTCCAGGACGCGGCCGGAGTCGTCATAGGTGACGCCCGTGTAGTGGAGGATCGGGCTGAGCAGGGGGACCTGGAGGAGGCGGGCGGTCTCCGGGTCGGCGATACGGGCCTCCACGGTGTCGGTGATGCGGCCGATGGCCACGCCCACGACATCCCGCAGAACCTTGGTCATCGGCCAGCGGAGCAGATCGTCGCGGTCGATGCGTGCGGCCAGCTCGGGGCGGACGTAGTTGCGGGCGTGGTTGGTGGGCTCGCCCGTCCGCTCGTCGCCGCGCAGCCGGTGGTAGGTGGCCACCTCGGTCAAGTCGGGGAAGTACTCCGAGAGTTCACCCGACAGAGGGGTGCTGCCCTGGTCCAGCAGCTCGGTCGTCATGCCCGACTGCTGGGCCACGATCGCGTCCACCGAGCCGAGCAGCCGTACCGGCGAGCCCCGCTGGGCGCTCGGCTCGATGAACGTGCCGCGCCGGCGGTGCCGGGAGATCAGCCCCTCGTCCTCCAGCTCCTTCAGCGCCTGCCGCATGGTCAGCACGCTCACCCCGTAGTGCCCGGCCAACTGCTCCTCGGTGGGCAGCCGCAGGGGATCCCGGGGCGTTCGGCCGAGTATCGAGGCACGCAGGGACTGCGAGACCTGGTACCAGAGCGGCAGTTTGCGGTTCAGGACGATCGAATCCGGAGCGAATGAGGTCACGACGGTATCCGTACCCGGGGGACGCGCTCAGCGCAACGGGCCGAAGTGGCGCTGGAGCCCGGACCACACCTCGTCGTACCCCTGTTGCAGGTGCTCCGCGCGCGCCGCCTGTGCCGTGGTGAGGATCGGCCAGCGCGTCTCGAACATGAAGGCGAGCCCGTCGTCGACCCGCTGCGGCTTCAGCTCCGCCGCGCTCGCCCGGTCGAACGTCTCCCGGTCCGGGCCGTGCGCCGACATCATGTTGTGCAGCGAACCGCCGCCCGGCACGAAGCCCTCCGCCTTCGCGTCGTACGCGCCCTCGATCAGGCCCATGTACTCGCTCATCACGTTCCGGTGGAAGTACGGCGGCCGGAACGTGTCCTCGCCCACCAGCCAGCGCGGCGCGAAGACGACGAAGTCCACCCCCGCAAGGCCGGGGGTGTCGCTCGGCGACGTCAGCACCGTGAAGATCGACGGGTCCGGGTGGTCGTACGAGATCGTCCCGATGACGTTGAACCGCCGCAGGTCGTAGACGTACGGCGTGTAGTTGCCGTGCCAGGCGACCACATCGAGCGGGGAGTGGTCGTACGTGGCCGTCCAGAGGTTCCCGCAGAACTTGTTCACCACCTCCACCGGGCCCTCGACGTCCTCGTACGCGGCCACCGGCGCCCGGAAGTCACGGGCGTTCGCCAGACCGTTGGCACCGATCGGGCCGAGGTCGGGCAGGCGGAAGGGGGCGCCGAAGTTCTCGCAGACATAGCCGCGGGCGGAGGCGTCCAGCAGGTCCACGCGGAAGCGGACGCCCCGGGGGATCAGGGCGATCTCACCCGGCTCGGCGTGCAGCAGGCCGAACTCCGTGCGCAGCAGGAGACCGCCGCGCTCCGGGACGATCAGGAGTTCGCCGTCCGCGTCGCCGAACACCCGCTCCATGGCGGAATTGGCGTGATACAGGTGCACGGCCATACCCGTGCGCTGCGCCGCGTCGCCGTTGCCGCCGAGGGTCCACAGGCCGCCGAGGAAGTCGGTGCCCGCCGGGGGCGCCGGGAGCGGGTTCCAGCGGAGGCGGTTGGGGTCGGGCACCGTCTCGGTGAACGGGGCCGTGCGGAGGGTGCCGTGGTCCGTGCGCGTGAAGGCGGGGTGCGCGGCCGAGGGCCGGATCCGGTAGAGCCAGGACCGCCGGTTGTGGGCCCTCGGTTCGGTGAACGCGGTGCCGCTGAGCTGCTCCGCGTACAGGCCGAGGGGGGCGCGCTGCGGGGAGTTGCGGCCGTGCGGCAACGCGCCGGGGACCGCCTCCGAGGCGTGTTCGTTGCCGAAACCGGAGAGGTACTCCAGCCCCTCGGCCGTCTTCCTCGCGTCCCCGCTCATGCCCGCTCCTTCGCGATCCTGATTCCTATGCTTCACCGTAGGATTCGCCCGGGGCGGGCGCAAGAGGACAGCTCGGGGCGGCGAGGGGACGGGGCGACAACCGGACGCCGTCGGGACGTCGACAGATCGGGTGCATCGGGCGGACAGGGAGAACCGGATCGGGAGGGGATCCGTCCTGTCAGTGCGGTGCCTTAGTCTCCCGGCAGGCTGTGGTCGTGCGGATGTTTGCCGTTCTCACGTCCACTGCTGAGCGGGGGCGGCGGTAGCGCCCGTACTGATATTCGGAAGGCTCATCGGACCTCGGCGGAAAGGCATCATGAAGCCCGTGTCCCAGGCGACCTCCCTGCGCCGCGCACCCGTGCAGCGGCGCAGTGCCGAACGACTGACCAGGATCCTCGACGCCTGTGCCGACCTCCTCGACGAGGTGGGCTACGACGCGCTGAGCACCCGTGCCGTGGCGTTGCGCGCGGGTGTGCCCATCGGCTCCGTCTACCGCTTCTTCGGCAACAAGCGCGCGATGGCCGACGCGCTCGCCGAACGCAATCTGGACCGTTTCACCGATCGGGTCAGCCGCCGTCTCCAGGCGACGGGCGGCCGGGACTGGCGCACCGCGATGGACGCCGTCCTCGACGAGTACCTCGACATGAAGCGCAACGCCCCCGGCTTCGCCCTCATCGACTTCGGCAACCAGATCCCCGTCGGCGGCGGCCGCCAGGAACCCAACCACCTCGTCGCCGACCGGCTGTCCGAGCTGCTCTCCGCGTTCATCGACCGCACCCCCGACGAGGACCTCCGCCGCACCTTCCTCATCGCCGTCGAGACCGCCGACACCCTCGTGCACCTGGCCTTCCGGGTCTCCCCGGAGGGTGACGCCCGGATCATCCAGGAGATGCGGGAGCTGCTGCGGGCGTATCTGGCGCGCGTGCTGGACTGACACCGGACGGCCGACCGGGCGACCGGACGACCGGACGACGACCGGACGACCGGGCTCCCGAGCGGAGCCGGCCCCGGCGCACGGTGTCTCCGGGCGGGGGTGCGGGCGGCCCGGGCCGGGGGTGCGGGTTGTCCGGGCCGCGCCTCCTGTCCAGCCCCGGCCGCGCCTCCCGGCCGGTGCCAGGGCCGGGACCCGCCCGGTGCCGACCGGCCCCCGCCCCGGTGACCGTCTCGCGAATTCCCGACAAGACCCCGGCAGACCCTCCCCCCGATGCATACCGGTCGGTATGCTCGACTCCGGTGCCCCGTGTTCCCCTGTGCGCGGCCCCGTCCGAGCGTCACCGTCGCCGCCGCCCCTCCGGGAGGACCCGTGTCCACCACCATCGACTCCCGCACCGCCCTGCGCGTCTGCCCCCTCTGCGAGGCGACCTGCGGGCTCACCCTCACCATCGAGGGCACCCGCGTGACCAAGGCGCGCGGTGACCGGGACGATGTGTTCAGCAAGGGGTTCATCTGCCCGAAGGGCGCCTCCCTGGGGGCCGCCGACGGGGACCCGGACCGGTTGCGCACCCCGCTGGTCCGCAGGGACGGCGAGCTGCGGGAGGCCACTTGGCAGGAGGCCTTCGACGCCGTCGCCGCCGGACTGCGGCCCGTCGTCGAGGCCCACGGACCGAACGCCGTCGGCGTCGTCCTCGGCAACCCGAACGTCCACACCGTGGCCGGCGCCCTCTACCCGCCCGTCCTGCTCGCCGGCCTCGGCACCCGCAGCCTGTTCACCGCCTCCACGGTCGACCAGATGCCCAAGCACGTCTCCAGCGGCCTCCTCTACGGCGACGCGCACGCCATCCCCGTACCGGACCTGGACCGCACCGACCATCTGCTGCTGCTCGGCGCCAACCCCCTGGAGTCCAACGGGAGTCTGTGCACCGCCCCCGACTTCCCCGGCAAGCTCAAGGCCCTCAAGGCGCGCGGCGGCACCCTCACCGTCGTCGACCCGCGCCTGACCCGCACCGCCAAGCTCGCCGACCGGCATGTGGCGATCCGCCCGGGGACGGACGCGCTGCTGCTCGCGGCGATGGCGAACGTCCTCTTCGAGGAGGACCTCGTCGATCTCGGGGACCTCGTCCCGCATGTCCAAGGGGTCGAGGAACTGGCCGCCGCCGTACGGGAGTTCACGCCCGAGGCGGTCGCCGACGCCTGTGACGTCGACGCCGGGACCGTTCGCGCGCTCGCCCGCGAACTGGCCGCCGCGCCCACCGCCGCCGTATACGGCCGCATCGGCAGCTGCACCGTCCCGCACGGTACCCTCGCCAGCTGGCTCGTCGACGTCCTCAACATCCTCACCGGCAACCTCGACCGGCCCGGCGGCGCCCTCTTCCCGCAGTCCGCGACCGACAAGACGCCCCGGCCAGCCGGACCCGGCCACGGCTTCACGCTCGGCCGCTGGCACAGCCGGGTGAGCGGCCACCCCGAGGCCAAGGGCGAACTGCCGCTGTCCGCGCTCGCCGAGGAGATCGACACCGCGACCCCCGAGGGCGGCCCGATCCGCGCCCTCGTCACGATCGCCGCCAACCCCGTGCTCTCCGCCCCCGACGGCGACCGCCTCGACAAGGCGCTCGACTCCCTGGACTTCATGGTCAGCGTCGACCCGTACCTGGGCGAGACCGCCCGCCACGCCGACGTCGTCCTGCCGCCGCCTCCGCCCTCCCAGGCCCCGCACTACGACTTCGCGCTCAACGCCTTGGCCGTGCGCAACCAGGTCCGCTACAACCGTGCCGCCGTCCCCCTGGAGGACGGCCGCATGGCCGAGACGGAGATCCTCGCGCGGCTCGTCCTGGCCGCCACCGGGATGCACGGCGCCGACCCCTCCGCCGTGGACGACCTGGTCATCGGCCAGACCCTGGGCAAGGCCGTGAAGGAGGCCCACTCGCCCGTCCACGGCCGGGACCCGAAGGAACTCGCCGGTCTGCTCACGGGCGACACCGGCCCCGAGCGCCGGCTCGACCTGATGCTGCGCCTCGGCCCGTACGGCGACGGCTTCGGCGCCGAACCGGACGGCCTGACCCTCGCGAAGCTGCTCGACCACCCGCACGGCATCGACCTCGGGCCGCTGAAGCCGCGTCTGCCGCAGCCGCTGAAGACGGTGAGCGGCAAGGTCGAACTGCTGCCGGGGCCGATCGTCGACGATCTGCCGAGGCTCCGCACCGCCCTGCGGGAGCGCCCGGACGGCCTGGTCCTCATCGGCCGCCGCCACCTCCGCTCCAACAACAGCTGGCTGCACAACATCCCCGCCCTCACCGGCGGCACCAACCGCTGCACCCTGCACATCCACCCCGACGACGCGGACCGCCTCGGCCTCGCCGACGGCGACGCCGTACGGATCAAGGGCGCCGGGGGAGAGGTCACCGCTCCCGCCGAGGTCACCGACGTCGTACGGCGCGGTGTCGTCAGCCTTCCGCACGGCTGGGGACACGACCGTCCGGGCACCCGGATGAGCCACGCCGCGATCGACCCGGGCGTCAACGTCAACCAGCTCCTCGACGGCTCCCAGCTCGACCCGCTGTCGGGCAACGCGGTCCTCAACGGCATCCCCGTGGAGCTGGTCCCTGTCGCGGCCCGAGCAGGCGCAACGCTGTGACCTGGAGTTCTGCTCTTATTGCTCGCATGTCAACGTCTTGTTAAGGCTTGTGGACCCGCCCTAACGTCGTCGCACCGCCGGTGCCCTGGTGGGAGTTCAAGGGCGAACGTTAGGTATCCACATGTTGACCATCCTCGGCTTCGCCATGATCGCGACCTTCCTGGTCCTGATCATGATGAAGAAGATGTCGCCGATCGCGGCGCTCGTACTGATCCCCGCGCTCTTCTGCGTGTTCGTCGGAAAGGGAGCCCATCTCGGCGACTACGTCATCGAGGGGGTGGGCAACCTCGCGCCCACCGCCGCGATGCTGATGTTCGCCATCGTCTACTTCGGCCTCATGATCGACGTCGGTCTCTTCGACCCGATCGTCCGGGGCATCCTGAAGTTCTGCAAGGCCGACCCGCTGCGCATCGTCGTCGGCACGGCCCTGCTCGCCGCGATCGTCTCCCTGGACGGCGACGGCTCGACCACCTTCATGATCACCGTCTCGGCGATGTACCCGCTGTACAAGCGCCTGAAGATGAGCCTGGTCGTCATGACCGGTGTCGCCGCCACCGCCAACGGCGTGATGAACACGCTGCCCTGGGGCGGCCCGACCGCCCGCGCCGCCACCGCGCTCAAGCTCGACGCCGGCGACATCTTCGTCCCGATGATCCCCGCGCTCCTCGTCGGCCTGCTCTTCGTCATCGTCCTCGCCTACGGCCTCGGCCTGCGCGAGCGCAAGCGCCTCGGGGTGCTGAGCCTCGACGAGGTGCTGGAGCAGGAGAAGATCGTCAAGGACGAGGAGACGTCGGAGAAGTCCGGCACCGAGGAGACCGTGCTCGTCGGCGCGGGCGCCTCGTCCGCCGCCGCCGGCTCCGGTGACGGCAAGGGCCGTACGACGAAGGCCACCGGCGGAGCGGGCTCCGGCACCGACGCCGACGCCGAGGACGACGAGGCGGACGACGCCCGCCTCCAGGGTCTGGACCCCAACCGCCCGACGCTGCGCCCCAAGCTGTACTGGTTCAACGCGCTGCTCACGTGCGCGCTGCTCACCGCCATGATCATGGAGTTGCTGCCGATCCCGGTGCTCTTCCTGCTCGGCGCCGCGCTCGCCCTGACGGTCAACTTCCCGCACATCCCCGATCAGCGGGCCAGGCTCGCCGCCCACGCCGACAACGTCCTCAACGTCTCCGGCATGGTCTTCGCCGCCGCCGTCTTCACCGGCGTCCTCCAGGGCACCGGCATGGTCGACTCGATGGCCAAGTGGATCGTCGACGGCATCCCGGCCGGCATGGGCCCGCACATGGCCCTCGTCACCGGCTTCCTGAGCCTGCCGCTCACCTACTTCATGTCCAACGACGGCTTCTACTTCGGTGTCCTCCCGGTCCTCGCCGAGGCCGGTGCCGCCCACGGTGTCTCGCCGCTGGAGATCGCCCGCGCCTCCCTCGTCGGCCAGCCGCTGCACATGTCCAGCCCGCTGGTGCCGGCCGTGTACGTGCTCGTGGGCATGGCGAAGGTCGACTTCGGCGACCACACGAAGTTCGTGGTCAAGTGGGCGGCGGCGACCTCGCTGATCATCCTCGGCGCCGGTGTGCTGTTCGGCATCATCTGAACCGTGGAACCCGGCCCTCTCGCCCAGGTGGACCTCAAGTCCCTCCGACCGGGCTGGAGTTCCCTCGAACCGGCGTGAACGTCCCCAAGGAGGACCCGCATCGTGAGGCCCGGTAGGAACTGCGGCTGGCTGCTCCGCCTCGTCATCGCCTTCAGCTTCGCGCAGGGGGCGGTGTCGATGGCCAGGCCCGCCGTGTCCTACCGGGCCCTCGCGCTGGGCGCCGACGAGCGGGCGATCGGTGTGATCGCGGGGGTCTACGCCCTGCTCCCGCTGTTCGCCGCCGTCCCGCTCGGCCGCAGGACCGACCGGGGCCGGTGCGCGCCCCTGCTGCCCGTGGGCGTCGTCCTCATCTCCGGCGGCTGCGTCCTGAGCGGCCTGGCGAACTCGCTGGTGACGATGGCCGTGTGGAGCGGTGTGATGGGCCTCGGTCACCTCTCCTTCGTGATCGGCGCCCAGTCACTGGTGGCCCGCCAGTCCGCGCCGCATGAACACGACCGCAACTTCGGCCACTTCACCATCGGCGCCTCCCTCGGCCAGTTGGTCGGCCCGATCGCCGCGGGCGCCCTGATCGGCGGCGCGGACATGGCCCGTACGAGCGCCCTGGCACTGGTGGTGGCGGGTGCGGGGGCGGCGGTCGCGTTCACCTCGCTGTGGCGGATAGAGCGTCCGGTCGAGCCCAAGTCCCTTACCGCACAGGGCAAGCGGGTGCCCGTGCACCGCATCCTGCGCACCCGCGGAGTGCCCGGCGGCATCTTCATCAGCCTCGCCGTGCTGTCGGCCACCGACATCCTCACCGCGTATCTGCCGGTGGTCGGCGAGGACCGGGGCATCGCGCCCTCGGTGATCGGCCTCCTGCTGAGCCTGCGCGCGGCGGCGACCATCGCGTGCCGTCTGGTGATGACACCCATGCTGCGGTTGCTCGGCCGGACCGCGCTGCTCACCGTCACCTGTGTGCTCGGCGCGGTGCTGTGCGCCGGGATCGCGCTGCCCGTCCCGGTGTGGGCGCTGGCCCTGATCCTCGCGGCCCTCGGGTTCTGCCTGGGCGTCGGACAGCCGCTGTCCATGACCACGGTGGTGCAGGCCGCGCCGGACGAGGCCCGGTCCACCGCCCTCGCGCTGCGGCTGACGGGCAACCGGCTGGGGCAGGCCGGGGCCCCTGCCGCCGCCGGTCTGATCGCCGGGGTCGCGGGCGTGGCCGCGCCGTTCGTGATGCTCGGCGCGCTGCTGCTGGTGTCGTCGGGCATCGCCCTGCGCTCACCGGCGCAGCCGGGCCGGGGGAGCGGCAAGCGTGAGAAGAAGCGGGAGAAGAAGCAGGAGAAGAAGCAGGAGAAAAAGCGTGGGAAAGGTCCGCCGTCGAGTGCGGCTTTGGGCCGGAAGGGGGATATCTGACGGGTCGTCGGGCGCGGCTCCGCCCCCGTCCGGTGCGATGTGACAGAGAGTCAGGCGAAAGAGCGATTTGTGTGAAAATCGTCTGACTCGGAGGTTCTGCATGTCCACCTCGTCCCGCCCGCGCCCCGCCGGAGTGCGCGCGAGTGCCGCCGCCGTCCTCGCGGCACTCACCGTCACGGGAGCCAGCCTCATCACGGCACCGGCCGCCGTCGCCGCCCCCGGCGACCCCGAGGTCGTGATCCACAAGGTGGGCTTCCCGTTCGACAACCAGCGCAACCAGCAACTGGTCTGCGACTTCTACCTCTCCGCCTTCAACTTCCCCGAGGACTCCACGCCGTCGCAGCGCATCGCCTGGACCATCGACCGGCAGCCCCGTGACCCCCGCACCGACCCCATCGCCACCGGCGAGATCACCCTCGCGGCCGACGGCACCGGACACAGCACACCCGTGGCGCCCGAGGACGCGGCCCGGCTCCCCAACGGGGACTACGTGCTGACCTGGAGGACCATCGGCGGGACGCTGGAGGAGGGGCGCAGGGACATCAACGTCAACTGCCCGCTCGCCGGTCCCGAGGGCGCCGTCCCGGCCGGCGGCGGCGGTCTCGCCCTGACCCAGGACTTCGCGCCGGTCGCCGGTGCGGCCACCGTGGGCCTCGCCGCCGTCGGCGGGGTGGCCTATCTGCGGCTGCGCCGTCGCCGCGCCGATGGCGCCGCGTAGACGCCGGCCGAGGCCCTGGTACCGGACGCGCGCCTACCGCCTGACGCGGACGGTCGTGATGACCGTCGCGCTGGTGGTGGGCGGCGTCCACTTGGCGGAGAACAGGGAGCGGACCGTACCAGCCGAGGCCCGCTCCGCCTGGGCCGACACCGGGGCGCGCGATGCGGGGGCGCCGCGCGCCCAGGCGTCCCTCTACTTCACGCCCCCGCCACCGGACGAGCCCGCGCGCACCGCGTCCCCCAGGTCGGCCCCCGACCAACGGGCCGACCGAACGGATCCCACTCCCGCCGATCCCACCGCCCCGGCAGGGGGCACCGACCCGGCCGGGCAGGCGAGCCAGGCGCCCGCAGCGCCGACGGGGCCGGCCTCCGCAGACGCCACGGGGGCGCCCACCGCCCCGGCACCCGCCGAGCCCGTACGGCCCGCCCCCACCACCAGACCGGCCGCGCCGAAGAATCCCGCCCGGCCCCGTACGCTGCCGCCCTCCCCGGCGAAGACCGTCGCCATCCCGTACCTCGGCATCGAGGCACCGGTGATCGGGCTCCGCCTCGACGAGCGACGCCGGCTTCCCGCGCCACCGGACGACAAGCCCAAGCTGGTCGGCTGGTACGAGGAGGGACCCGCGCCCGGCGGGCCCGGCACCGCCGTCGTCGTCGGACACCGGGACACCCGGACGGGCCCCGCCGTCTTCGCCGCGCTGGACGTGATCAAGCCCGGCCGCATCGTGGAGGTCCAGCGGGCCGACGGCCGCACCGCCGTCTACACCGTGGACGCCGTGAAGTCCTACGAGAAGGACCGCTTCCCCAGCAAGGAGGTGTACGGCCACCGGGGCCGCCCCGAGCTGCGCGTGATCACCTGTGGCGGGGTGTACGACCGGCGGAAGGGCTACGCGAGCAACGTCGTCGTCTTCGCCCACCTCACCGCGACCCGGGAACCCGCGCGCACGCCGTGAGCAGACGCGCAAGCCGGGGAATCAGCGCGCGGGGCGTGCGTCGTACGCCTCGGCGAGCCCCGGGGGCGTACGGGCGCACGCGCGGCCCGGCCCCGGCGCGGCCGACGCATCCGGAACCGGTGATACCGCTAGAGGTGGACGCATGACCTCGCACCCCACCCCCACGCACCCCCACACCCCCACGAACCCCACCGGCACGGGTGCCCGTGCCCGCCGCAGCTTCACCCGTGCCCGGGTCGCCCTCGCGGCCACCGTCTGTCTGCTGGCCGTCGGCGCCCCGACCGCGTACGCCACCTTCGCCGAGGACGCCCCCATGGGTTCCGTGGTCGCCCCGGCGCGCGGCACGCCGTACGTCGAGACGCGGCTGCTCTTCGGCACCGAGCGGCCCGACGGCGGTCCGGCCGTCACCGACCAGCAGTTCACGGCCTTCGTCGACCGGGAGGTCACCCCCGGGTTCCCGGACGGGCTGACCGTGCAGGAGGGGCGCGGACAGTGGCGGGACGCGAGCGGGACGATCGAGAAGGAGCGGTCGTACGAGCTGATCCTGCTGTATCCGGTGTCGGCCGCCGCCGCGAGCGATCCGAAGATCGAGGAGATCCGCGGCGACTACCGGAAGGCGTTCGGGCAGGAGGCGGTCGCGCGGGTCGACGACAGGACGCGGGTCGACTTCTGAGGCGGGACCGCCCGTCAGAGCCGGGGTGGGGCCTCCGCACCCGGGTATGCCTCCGCGCCCAGGTCGGTGGCTCCCCGCCCGGATGGTGCCTGCGCGCCCGGGGCCGCCGACGAGTCGTGCCTCACTCCCGGGGGCTCTGGTGCCGGAAAACTATCAGGGCTAGTTTTTGGGGCGGACGACACGGCCCCGCCCGGGAGGCAGCACGATGAAGGCACACGACGGCATGTACATCGGCGGTACCTGGCGGCCCGCCGCCGGCGCCGACACGATCGAGGTCGTGAACCCGGCCGACGAGCAGGTGATCGACCGGGTCCCGGCGGGCACCGCCGAGGACGTCGACGCCGCCGTGCGCGCCGCGCGCGCCGCCCTGCCCGGCTGGGCCGCGACCCCGCCCGCCGAACGGGGCGCGCTCATCGGGGCCCTCCGGGACGCGCTCGCCGCGCGCCGGGAGGAGATCGCCGAGACGGTGACGGCGGAGCTGGGCTCGCCGCTGCCGTTCTCCCAGCGGGTGCACGCGGACCTGCCGGTCGCGGTCGCCGGCTCGTACGCCGAACTGGCCGCGAAGCACGCCTTCGAGGAGAAGGTCGGCAACTCGACCGTCCACCACGAGCCGATCGGCGTCGTCGGCGCGATCACCCCCTGGAACTACCCGCTCCACCAGATCGTCGCCAAGGTCGCGCCCGCCCTCGCCGCCGGCTGCACGGTCGTCCTCAAGCCCGCCGAGGACACCCCGCTGACCGCCCAGCTCTTCGCCGAGGCCGTCCACGAGGCGGGCGTACCCGCCGGGGTGTTCAACCTGGTCACCGGTCTCGGCCCGGTCGCCGGACAGGCGCTCGCCGAGCACGAGGGCGTCGACCTGGTCTCCTTCACCGGCTCCACGGCGGTGGGCCGGCAGATCGCCGCGACCGCCGGGGCCGCCATCAAGAAGGTCGCCCTCGAACTCGGCGGCAAGTCCGCCAACGTGATCCTCCCGAGCGCCGACCTCGCCAAGGCGGTGAGCGTCGGCGTCGCCAACGTCATGTCCAACTCCGGCCAGACGTGCAGCGCCTGGACCCGCATGCTCGTCCACACCTCCCGGTACGACGAGGCCGTCGAACTGGCCGGGGCGGCCGCCGCCAAGTACGGCGACCGTGTCGGCCCGCTCGTCAACGCCAAGCAGCGGGCGCGGGTGCGGGGTTACATCGAGCAGGGTGTCGCCGAGGGCGCCCGGCTGATCGCGGGCGGCGCCGAACCCCCGCGCGAGCAGGGCTACTTCGTCAGCCCCACCGTCTTCGCCGACGTCACCCCCGAGATGACGATCGCCCAGGAGGAGATCTTCGGCCCGGTCCTGTCGATCCTGCGTTACGAGGACGAGGACGACGCCCTGCGGATCGCCAACGGCACGGTCTACGGACTGGCCGGCGCCGTCTGGGCCGGCGACGACAGCGAGGCCGTGGCCTTCGCCCGCCGCATGGACACCGGTCAGGTCGACATCAACGGCGGGCGCTTCAACCCGCTGGCCCCGTTCGGCGGTTACAAGCAGTCGGGAGTGGGGCGCGAGCTGGGCGCGCACGGCCTGAGCGAGTACCTGCAGACCAAGTCCCTCCAGTTCTGAGCACGTTCGGGCCGGGGCCCGGGCCCCGGCCCGACGGCTGGGGGCCCGGCCGAGCAAGTCGTCGTCCAGCGAGCGTAGGAGAGTCGTCCCCATGGCCGTTCGAGCCGCCGTACTGCCCGCCGTCGGTGCACCGTTGGAGATCACCGAGATCGAACTGCCGGACCCCGGGCCCGGTCAGGTCCGGGTGCGGCTGGCCGCCGCCGGAGTCTGCCACTCCGACCTGTCGCTGTCCGACGGCACCATGCGGGTGCCGGTGCCCGCTGTGCTCGGCCATGAGGGCGCCGGCACCGTCCTCGCGGTCGGCGACGGGGTCGGTCATGTCTCGCCCGGCGACGGCGTGGTCCTCAACTGGGCCCCCTCCTGCGGGAGTTGCCACGCCTGCACGCTCGGCGAGGTGTGGCTGTGCGCGAACGCGCTCGTCGGGGCCGGGAACGTGTACGCCCGGCGCGCCTCCGACGGCGCCGACCTCCACCCCGGCCTGAACGTGGCCGCCTTCGCGGAGGAGACGGTCGTGGCCGCCGGCTGTGTCCTCCCCGCCCCGGACGGCGTCCCGCTCACCGACGCGGCCCTGCTCGGCTGCGCCGTCCTCACCGGCTACGGCGCGGTCCACCACTCGGCACGGGTCCGGGAGGGCGAGACCGTCGCCGTGTTCGGGGTGGGCGGGGTCGGGCTGGCCGCGCTCCAGGCCGCACGGATCGCGGGCGCGTCCCGGATCGTCGCCGTGGATGTCTCCCCGGCGAAGGAGGAGCTGGCGCGGGCGGCGGGCGCCACGGAGTACGTCGTCGCCTCCGAGGACACCGCCCGAGAGATCCGCGCCCTCACCGGCAAGCAGGGGGTGGACGTCGCCGTGGAGTGCGTGGGCCGCGCGGTCACCATCCGGACGGCCTGGGAGTCGACCCGGCGCGGCGGACGCACCACCGTCGTCGGCATCGGCGGCAAGGACCAGCAGGTCACCTTCAACGCGCTGGAACTCTTCCACTGGGGCCGCACCCTCTCCGGCTGCGTCTACGGCAACTCCGACCCGGCCCGCGACGTCCCCCTCCTCGCGGCCCACATCAACGCCGGCCGCCTGGACCTGTCCGCCCTGGTCACCGACCGCATCGCCCTGGACGAGATCCCGGTGGCCTTCGACAACATGCGGGCGGGCAAGGGCGGCCGGGCTTTGGTGACGTTCTGATTCGACCGCGGGTCCGGTGGGGCTTCTCGCGCAGTTCCCCGCGCCCCTGAAAAGCAGGGGCTGCGCCCCATGCTTTTCAACCCTCAGCCCCGTCGCCTCTCAGGCCCGCAGCCCCGTCGCCCGCCATTCAGGCCGACGGGGCCGTGGTCTTTCAGGCCCGCAGGGGCCTGAATCTTTTAGGGGCGCGGGGAACTGCGCGACCAGCCCCCACCCACCGGCACCCGAAAACCCACCCCCCGCCCCGAACCCATCCATGCACGACCGTTGACCCACATACCGTCCGGTCAGTACGTTCCTCTTCCCCGGAACGTCCCCGCACCCACCGGAGTGTGCTCGCATGGACACCGCTCCCCCTTCCGTCCCCGTCCCCGTCACCACCCCCCGCCCCCAGAGCCACCGCAAGGTGGCCACCGCCGCGGCCCTCGCCTCGGCGGTCGAGTGGTACGACTACTTCGTCTTCGGCATAGCCGCCGCCCTCGTCCTGGGCGACCTCTACTTCCCGGCCGGCAGCTCCTCCGCAGGAGTCCTCGCCGCGTTCGCCGCCTTCGCCGTCGGCTTCCTCGCCCGCCCCCTCGGCGGCATCGTCGCCGGTCACCTCGGCGACAAGCGGGGCCGCAAACCGATGCTGGTCCTGGCCCTCACCCTGATGGGCGTGGCCACCACCGCCATCGGCCTCCTCCCCACGTACGAGACCATCGGGATCGCCGCTCCGATCCTGCTCGTCCTCCTCCGTGTCGCGCAGGGTGTCGCCGTCGGCGCCCAGTGGGGCGGCGCGATGCTGCTGGCCACCGAGTACGCCCCGGAGGGCAAGCGCGGGGTGTACGGCAGCTTCGTCCAACTCGGCGTGCCCATCGGTGTGGTGAGCGCCAACACGATGTTCCTCGTCGTGGGCGCGACCACCAGCGACTCGGCGTTCGCGGCCTGGGGCTGGCGGGTGCCGTTCCTGGTCGGCCTGTTCGTCCTCGGCCTCGCCTGGTACATCCACCGCCATGTGGAGGAGACCCCCGAATTCCGGGCGGCGGAACGGGAGTTGGCGGAGAAGGAGAAGGGCGAACAGAGCTCCCCGCTCCGGACGATCCTCCGCGACCACCTCGGCACGGTCTTCCTGGCCGGCGGCTCCTTCGCCGTGAACACCGCGACCTTCTACATCCTCATCACCGGTGTCCTCGACTACACCACCCGCGAACTCGACATGAAACGCAGCGCGGTCCTCACCGTCTCCCTCTGCGTCAGCCTCACCCAGCTGATCCTGATCCCCGCCGCCGCGGCCCTCTCCGACCGCGTCGGCCGTATCCGGGTCTACGCGTTGGGCGCGGCCGGCATCGCCCTGTGGGCCGTCCCGATGTTCCTGCTCATCGACACCGGTTCCCTGCTGTGGCTCGCCGTCGGCACGTTCGTCGCCGGCTGCTTCCTCAGCATCATGTACGGGCCGCAGGCCGCCCTGTTCGCCGAGCTGTTCACCCCCGAGATGCGCTACACGGGAGCCTCCCTCGGCTACCAGATCGCGGCGGTCCTCGGCGGCGGCCTCGCCCCGTTCCTGATGGTCCTGCTCCTGGAGGCCACCGGCACGTCCATGGCGGTGTCCGCGTACATCATCGCGCTCTCGGTGATCGCGCTCGTGTCGATCAAGATCCTCGCGGGAAGGGCGAGTTCACGAGCGGACGGCTAGTGAGCGGAGGGCCGGCCCCGTGCGCCGAGAGTCAGGGCCTGTCGTTCGGATCATGTTCTAGTCCCGCGCGGCCCGCCCGTGCTGCTGCCGCGCCCCCGGATCCACATCCGTGGGCGCGGCACCGGCCGCGCTCGCCGCAGGGCCGGCCGTCTCCCGCGTACGGGCCCGGGACCGGGACACCGCCACCCCCGCCAGACACAGCGCGCCACCGGCCAGGGTGAGCAGCCCCGGTACCTCGCCGAGTGCCAGCCAGGACATCAGCACGACCAGCGCGGGCACGGCGTACGTGGTCGCGCCCATCCGGCTCGCGGTCGTACGGGCGAGGGCGTACGCCCAGGTGGTGAAGGCGAGGGCGGTCGGGAACACGCCCAGGTACACCATGTTGAGGGTCGCCGAGACCGGCGCGTCCGCGGCCTCCCGCACCAGTTGCCCGGCGAACGGCAGGCACACCACCGCGCCGACGAGACAGCCGAACGTGGTCACCTGGAGGGGGCTCGCCGCGCCCAGCGCGGGCTTCTGCGCGACGACCCCGGCCGCGTATCCGACGGCCGCGAGGACGCACAGGACGACGCCCAGCACCGAGGCGCCGCCCTCGCCGGACATCGACAGCCCGACGGCGACCGCGCCCGCGAACGACACCGCCATGCCGGCGAGCAGCCGGGGCGGCATCGGGTCGCCCAGCAGCCGGGCGCCGAGCAGGGCGATGAGGATCGGCCCGATGTTGACGACGAGCGCCGCCGTGCCCGCGTCGACCTGCTGCTCGCCCCAGTTCAGGGCGACCATGTAGAACCCGAACCACAGCACCCCGGACACCGCGATCCCCCGCCATGCGGCCCGCGGCGGCAGCCCCTCCCGGCGCACCAGCCAGATCGCGCCCAGCGCCAGCGCCCCGGCCAGCAGCCGCCCGAGCGCCAGCGCGCCCGGCGAGTACGCCTCCCCGGCGCTGCGGATCGACACGAAGGCCGAGGCCCACAGCACGACGGTGACGACGGCCGCCCCCGCCGCGAGCAGTTCGACCTTGCGGGTGGGCGTGACCTGGGAGTGGTTCGTCATGGGGTCGAGGCTAGGCGGGGAGGACCCGCGAGGGCTCGCGGTTTTCGGACGCCGAGGTCGCCTGCCCGCCCGTCCTCACCTCGGGCGCCGGGTGCCTAAGCACCCCCGCCCCGCCGCACCCCCTCGTACTGCTGCTCCAGCCCGTCCAGCAGCGCCCGCAACCCCACCTCGAACGCCCGCTCGTCCACCTTCTCCTGCTGCTCGGCCAGCAGATGGGCCTGCCCGAGATGGGGATAGTCGGCCGGGTCGTACGCGCTCTCGTCGTCCACGAACCCCCCGGCGAACGACCCGATCGCGGACCCCATGATGAAGTACCGCATCAACGCCCCGACGGACGTGGCCTGTGCCGCCGGCCACCCCGCCTCGACCATCGCCCCGAACACGACGTCGGCGACCTTCAGCCCCGCGGGCCGCCGTCCGGGCCCCCGGGCGAGGACGGGCACGATGTTCGGATGGTCGCGCAGGGCGGACCGGTAGGAGACCGCCCAGTCGTGCAGTGCGGTCCGCCAGTGCCGCCCGTCCTCGAACATCGACAGATCGACCTGCGCGCTCACCGAGTCGGCGACGGCTTCCAGGATCTGGTCCATGGTGCGGAAGTGGTTGTAGAGGGAGGGCCCGCTCACCCCCAGCTCGGCGGCGAGCCGCCGGGTGGAGACCGCCGACAGCCCCTCCGCGTCCACCAGCGCCCGCGCCGTCTCCACGATGCGGTCGGTGCTCAGCAAGGGCTTGCGCGGTCGGGCCATGGCGCACATAGTAGGGCTGAGCCGCTAAAACTAGCAGTGGTAATTTAAATGGGAACGGATGAGGGGCGGGCGCGTGAACCTGGAGCTCAGCGAGGAGCAGACCGCCGTACGCCGGCTCGCGAGGGATTTCGTCGAGCGCGAGATCGCCCCGCACGTCATCGCCTGGGACCGCGCCGAGAACGTCGACCGGGGCATCGTGAAGAAGCTCGGCGAGGTCGGCTTCCTGGGGCTCACCGTCGACGAGGAGTACGGCGGCTCCGGCGGCGACCATCTCGCGTACTGCCTGGTCACCGAGGAACTCGGCCGCGGCGACTCCTCCGTGCGCGGCATCGTCTCCGTCTCCCTCGGCCTGGTCGCCAAGACGATCGCGGCCTGGGGCGGCGAGGAGCAGAAGCGCCGCTGGCTGCCGGGGCTCACGGCGGGGGAGTACGTCGGCTGCTTCGGCCTCACCGAACCCGGCACCGGCTCCGACGCGGGCAACCTCGCCACCCGGGCCGTCCGGGACGGCGACGACTTCGTCATCAGCGGCACCAAGATGTTCATCACCAACGGCACCTGGGCCGATGTCGTCCTCCTCTTCGCCCGCTCCACCGACGCCCCCGGCCACAAGGGTGTCTCCGCCTTCCTCGTCCCCACCGACACCCCCGGTCTGACCCGCCGCGCCATCCACGGCAAGCTCGGCCTGCGCGGTCAGGCCACCGCCGAACTGGTCCTCGACGGCGTCCGGGTCCCCGCCTCCGCGATGCTCGGCCCGGAGGGCAAGGGCTTCACCGTCGCCATGTCCGCGCTCGCCAAGGGCCGGATGTCGGTCGCGGCCGGCTGTGTCGGCATCGCCCAGGCCGCGCTGGACGTGGCGGTGCGGTACGCGGGCGAGCGCGAGCAGTTCGGCAAGACCATCGCCCACCACCAGCTCGTCCAGGAACTCATCAGCGACATCGCGGTGGACGTCGACGCCGCCCGGCTCCTGACCTGGCGTGTCGCCGACCTCGTCGACCGGGGGCAGCCCTTCGTGACCGAGGCCAGCAAGGCCAAGCTCTTCGCCTCCGAGGCCGCCGTCCGCGCCGCGAACAACGCCCTCCAGGTCTTCGGCGGCTACGGCTACATCGACGAGTACCCGGCCGGAAAACTCCTGCGCGACGCCCGAGTGATGACCCTCTACGAGGGCACCAGCCAGATACAGAAACTGCTCATCGGGCGCGCCCTGACGGGGGTTTCGGCGTTCTGAGCCGGAGTTCTGAGTACGCGCGGCCCGCGCCGCGCGCCGATCTGAGTATCCGAACGGATGTGGCTCGAACCACACCTGTCGAACCATGTCCCCATGAGTGAGACACCGGTCAAGCAGCAGAACACGGCGGCCTTCTACGGCCAGGCCGTCTCGTCCTTCGCCGTCGCCATGACGGCCACCGCCGTCGGTATCTACCACCTCGACGCAGACACCTGGGTCCGCGCCTTCCTCGCCATCGCCGTCCTCTACCTCGTGACCTCGTCGTTCACCCTGGCCAAGGTGATCCGCGACCGGCAGGAGGCCGGGCGGATCGTCAGCCGGGTCGACCAGGCCAGACTGGAGAAGCTCCTCGCGGAGCACGACCCCTTCGAGAAGCTCTGACGTCTCCGCGAAGCCCCGCTCCGCTCCTGGGCGGCACAGCCCTGAACGGGCCTTCTAAGCGCTCGCTCACCTTTCGGCGGTATGGTGGTGCCCAGCCATCGGAAGGGGCGAGCGAGCGATGAGTACGGCGGAGGACACGGCGGGCGGCGAGCCGCAGCCGTGGGGCGAGGTCAACCCGGACGCGGCCCGGCGGCTGCTGGTGGCCGCCGTGGAGGCCTTCGCCGAGCGTGGCTATCACGCCACGACGACCCGTGACATCGCGGGCCGCGCGGGCATGAGCCCCGCCGCACTGTACATCCATTACAAGACGAAGGAAGAGCTGCTCCACCGGATCAGCCGCATCGGGCACGAGAAGGCCCTCGACGTCCTGCGCACGGCGGCCGACAGCGAGGGCACCCCGGCCGACCGCCTCGCCGAGGCCGTACGCTCCTTCGTCCGCTGGCACGCCGGGCAGCACACCGTGGCCCGCGTGGTCCAGTACGAGCTGGACGCGCTCGGCCCCGACGCCCGCGCCGAGATCGTCACCCTCCGCCGGGAGAACGACGCGGCGGTGCGCGGCATCATCGAGGACGGTGTCGCCGCCGGTGACTTCGACGTCCCCGACGTCCGCGGCACCACCATCGCCGTCCTCTCCCTCTGCATCGACGTGGCCCGCTGGTTCAACGTCAACGGCCCGCGCACCCCCGACGAGGTCGGCTCCCTGTACGCGGATCTCGTCCTGCGCATGGTGGGCGCGAAGAAGTGACCTCGGCGATCGGGTCGTTCTTCGAAACATTCGAGGATTCGGGCCCGGGGTCCTGACCGCCCTCTGTGGGTCATGGCGCATCTTCGCTGGTGTGGACCGCGAATGTTTCGGGGTCGATGCCGAAAGCATTGACAGTTGACAGGAGCAGTCCAACACTCCCCGGGTGACAGGGCGAACCCCACAAGCCCGAGGAGGACGCGCGCGTATGAACGACGCACCCGCACCCGCATCTGCCCCCGCACCCACTCCCGCCCAGCCTCCGAGCCGCAGGCTCTTCATGACCGGTCTCTGCGCGACCGCGGTGGCCGCCGCGACCACGGTGGCCCTGCCCGGCACCGCCCACGCGGACACGGTCGTCACCAGCAACCAGACCGGCAGCAACAACGGCTTCTACTACTCGTTCTGGACCGACGCCCCGGGCACGGTCTCCATGACCCTGGCCTCCGGCGGCAGTTACCGGACCTCCTGGCGGAACACCGGGAACTTCGTCGCCGGCAAGGGCTGGAGCAACGGCTCCCGCAGGACCGTCACCTACTCGGGCTCGTTCAACCCGTCCGGCAACGCCTATCTGACCCTCTACGGCTGGACGGCCAGTCCGCTCATCGAGTACTACATCGTCGACAACTGGGGCACCTACCGGCCCACGGGCACGTACAAGGGCACGGTCACCAGCGACGGCGGCACGTACGACATCTACAAGACGACGCGGTACAACGCCCCGTCCGTCGAGGGCACCCGCACCTTCGACCAGTACTGGAGCGTGCGTCAGTCGAAGCGGACGGGCGGCAATATCACCACCGGCAACCACTTCGACGCCTGGGCCCGCGCCGGAATGCCCCTCGGCAGCTTCCGGTACTACATGATCATGGCGACCGAGGGGTACCGGAGCAGCGGCAACTCCAGCATCACGGTGGCCCCGTGAGCACCGGACCGCGCCGCTGGTCGCGTCGCCTGGGGAAGCGGCTGGCGGTCGTGGTGACGGCCCTGGCGAGTGCCGTCCCCCTCACGCTCACCGCCGCCGAGGCCGCCCCGGCGCGGGCCGCCGCCTGCAACGGATACGTCGGGCTCACCTTCGACGACGGCCCGTCCGGCAGCACATCGGCCCTGCTCAACGCGCTGACACGGAACGGGCTGCGGGCCACCATGTTCAACCAGGGCCAGTACGCCGCGGCCAACCCCGCGCTGGTGCGGGCCCAGGTCGCCGCCGGTATGTGGGTGGCCAACCACAGCTACACCCATCCGCATCTGACCCGGCTGAGCCGGGCGCAGATCGACTCGGAGATCGCCCGCACCCAGCAGGCCATCGCCGGCGCGGGCGGTGGTACCCCGAAGCTGTTCCGGCCGCCGTACGGCGAGACCGACGCGACGGTGAAATCGGTCGCGGCCGCACACGGCCTGACCGAGATCATCTGGAACGTCGACTCGCAGGACTGGAACGGCGCCAGTACGGACGCGATCGTGCGGGCCGCCGCCCGGCTCACCAACGGTCAGGTCATCCTCATGCACGACTGGTCCGCCAACACGCTCGCGGCGGTCCCGCGCATCGCGCAGGGGCTGGCCGCCCGAAACCTCTGCGCCGGGATGATCTCACCGCAGACCGGCCGGGCGGTCGCACCCGGGTAGGAGCACACGAAGTGGCGCGGCGGTCACGCACGCCGCGCCACGGGGCTCAGAAGTAGTACCGCGACACCGACTCCGCCACACAGACCGGCTTCTCGCCGCCCTCGCGCTCCACGACCACGGCGGCCGTGACCTGCACCCCGCCGCCCGCCTCGGCGACCTCCTGGAGCGTGGCGGTGGCGCGCAGGCGCGAGCCCACCGGGACCGGCCCCGGGAAACGGACCTTGTTGGTGCCGTAGTTGACGCCCATCTTCACGTTGTCGACCTTGAGCACCTGCGGAACGAGCAACGGCAGCAGGGACAGCGTCAGATAGCCGTGGGCGATGGTCGTCCCGAAGGGCCCGGCCGCCGCCTTCTCCGGGTCCACATGGATCCACTGGTGGTCACCGGTGGCCTCGGCGAAGAGATCGATCCGCTTCTGGTCGACCTCCAGCCAGTCGCTGTACCCCAGCTGCTCACCCACCGCCGCCTTCAGTTCCTCGGCGGACGTGAAGATCCTCGGCTCTGCCATGTCCCGGCCTCCCTGATCCCAGATATCTAAGCAACTGCTTAGCATGGTCGGCCGCGCGCCCCCTGTCAACGGACCGCGACCCTGTCGGGTGTGGGTAGGCTCGGAGGGGTGCCCCAGATCCCTGAGAAGATCCACGAGTTGACCGTCGGCCAGCTGTCGGCCCGTAGCGGTGCCGCCGTCTCCGCGCTGCACTTCTACGAGTCCAAGGGGCTGATCAGCAGCCGCCGCACCACGGGCAACCAACGCCGCTACAGCCGGGACACCCTGCGGCGCGTCGCCTTCGTCCGGGCCGCCCAGCGCGTCGGCATCCCCCTCGCCACGATCCGGGAGGCGCTCGCCGAGCTGCCCGAGGAGCGGACGCCCACCCGGGAGGACTGGGCCCATCTCTCCGAGGTCTGGCGGTCCGAGCTGGACGAGCGGATCAAGCAGCTCAACCGGCTGCGCGACCACCTCACCGACTGCATCGGCTGCGGCTGTCTGTCCCTGGCCACCTGTGTGCTGTCCAACCCCGACGACGTCTTCGGCGAACGGCAGTCCGGCTCCCGCCTCCTGGTCGAGCGCCGGACGGCCCGCGACCGGCAGCCGTCGCCGCGCGCGGTCGAACAGGTCGAACACGTCCGACAGGCAGGACAGGAGGAGCCCGGAAGCTGCCGCTGAGCAGCTCCCGGGCTCCCCGGACCCCCACGAGTCCCCCGAAGATCCCGTGGGGGCCGGTCTCACTCGTACTCGGTGCCGCCCTTGCGGGTCAGATACGCCGGGCTGACCGCCTTCGCGACGGCCCGTCCGCCGGTCACCGGGCTGTACCGCTCGACGGCCGGCCGGATCACGACACCCTCACGCAGATGCAGATCGCGTCCGGAGACCGTCTCCCGGCCGGTGGCCACCTCCAGCACCCGGTCGACGGCGTACGGGCCCTCGTACAGCCTCGGCACCAGCGGCAGTTCGCCGTCGAGCAGTTCGGACAGCTCCGCCGAGTCCAGCCAGCGGACGTGGCCGTCGATGTCGGCGGAGACGTCGAACACGGCGTACCCGAGCGTGTCCCGGCGGCCGTCGGCGCCGTACGTCAGGTCCTGCACCCCCGCGCCGTACACCTCGCCGAAGATCCCGACCCGGCGCGCCCCGAGCCGCTCGGCGAGCCGGGCCGCGGCCTCGGTGACCTTGTGTCCGTGGACGGCACGCCAGTACAGGTTGCGCGGGTCCTCCTTCAGGGCGAGCGACTTCGAGCCGAAGCCCTTCGAGGACACCTGGACACGGCCGTCCTCGGCGAAGTACGTCACCAGGCAGGCCGTGCCGTGCAGCTTCTCCGTCAGGACGATCCGCTCGCCGGGCGTGAAGATGTCGGGATAGCGCTGGATGTTCTCGATGTCGACCCAGGGCAGCAGATCCGGCGCCGACTCGACCTCGCCACTCATCGTGGGCGGGATCGGCGGCACCCACTTCACGATGCCGAGCCGCTCCGCGAAGTCCGTGCCGTCCGTGACGGCGGCCGACAGATCCACGCCCGCGAGTGCCCGAGGGCGGCAGACGATGCCCTGCGACAGCTCGCCCCGCAGCCGTACGGCTTTGACCCGGTCCGACCTGCCGCCGGCGAGCCGTCCGGTCAGCCCCAGCTCCTCGATCAGCCCGGCCGGGAGCACGGACTGCTCCGGGATGTAGACGGCGGTGTCGCCGGTGCGGTACGCGCCCTTGGTGACGACGGCTCGGTACAGGCCGACCTGGGCCAGTTCCAGCGCGTCGGCGTTCGGGTGTTCGTGGATCGTCAGCACTTCGGCGGTGACGCGCAGCGTCGACATGGGGGCGCTCCTCGGTTTCCTGGGTCGCTCAGGGCTGTTTCATCGCCCCCAACTGTCCGCATAGGAAAGGGGTGGAGCGAGCGAATTCGGCGTTGGTAGGGTCGCGGGCTTCGGTCGATGCGGTCGGGTGGTCGGTCGGTCGGTGGGCGGGTGCGGGTCCGGTGGGGGCCGGTCGCGCAGTTCCCCGCGCCCCTGAAGGCAACGGCCCCTGCGGGCCGTTGAAAAAGCACGGGGCGCAGCCCCTGCTTTTTCAGGGGCGCGGGGA
>NZ_JBEOYO010000025.1:0-132121 GCF_040297125.1 Streptomyces sp. NPDC001868
AGTTCCCCGCGCCCCTAAAGGCAACGGCCCCTGCGGGCCGTTGAAAAAGCACGGGGCGCAGCCCCTGCTTTTTCAGGGGCGCGGGGAACTGCGCGAGCAACCCCACCGGACCCGCACTCGCCCTCCGAGCCCAGTGTCCCGAGCTCGTGGGCGGCCCGTACCTACGGCTGGGGGTGGTGGGCCGGGATGGGCGGGAGGTCGCCGGTGGTCTCGTAGGACGCCAGCATCTCGATGCGGCGGATGTGGCGGTCGTCGCCGGAGAACGGGGTGTTGAGGAAGGTCTCGACGAACTTGGTCGCGTCTTCCTGGGAGTGCATGCGCGCGCCGACGGCGACGACGTTGGCGTCGTTGTGCTCGCGCCCCAGCGCGGCGGTCTCGGCGCTCCACGCGAGGGCGGCACGAACGCCGGCCACCTTGTTCGCGGCGATCTGCTCCCCGTTGCCCGAACCGCCGATGACGACGCCGAGGGACCCGGGGTCCCCGGCCGTGCGCTCCGCCGCGCGGAGGCAGAACGGCGGGTAGTCGTCCTGGGCGTCGTAGATGTGGGGCCCGCAGTCGACGGGCTCGTGGCCGGCGGCCGTCAGCCACTCCACGAGGTGGTTTTTGAGTTCGTATCCGGCGTGATCCGAGCCGAGGTAGACGCGCATGGTCCGAGTGTGACACGCGCGTTTCGGCGCGGCACGACGGGGTGCGGGCCCATGAAACCGTGAGCTACACCACGGAACCTCAAGTAAACCTCAAGTAACGATCTGGATTCAAAGGTTCAGGAATCCTTTCGCCTCCGATTCACTGGACCGATCTTTACAGCGGCCCACACCGCCCTCGGCTGTCGACTCTCGTTTCCCGCTCTTACGAGAGTCGATCGGGGGATCGCTGGGCAGACGCACGAAAGTCCCCATCACGGCGCAAAGGAAACCTCCCCCCATGACCTCGCAGCCGACTCTGCCGCCCCAGGCAGACCCCCAAGGCTCCTCCTCACCCCCCTCCCCCGGTCTGCACGCCGGCCTCAAGAACCGTCATCTGTCGATGATCGCGATCGGCGGTGTGATCGGGGCCGGTCTGTTCGTCGGATCCAGCTCCGGCATCCGGACCGCCGGTCCCGGCATCCTCCTGTCGTACGCGCTCGTCGGCACGATGGTGGTGCTGGTGATGCGGATGCTCGGTGAGATGTCCGCCGCCAATCCGACGTCGGGTTCGTTCTCGGCCCATGCCGACCGCGCGCTCGGGCGCTGGGCCGGGTTCTCGATCGGCTGGCTGTACTGGTTCTTCTGGGTCGTCGTGCTCGCGGTCGAGGCCACCGCGGGCGCGGTGATCCTGGAGGGCTGGATCCCGGCCGTACCGCAGTGGGGCTGGGCGCTGATCGTGATGGTCGTCCTGACCGCCACGAACCTGGTGTCGGTCGGCTCCTACGGTGAGTTCGAGTTCTGGTTCGCCGGGATCAAGGTCGTCGCCATCGCCGCGTTCATCGTGGTGGGCGGCTTGGCCGTCTTCGGGCTGCTGCCTGGGGCCGACACCGAGAAGGCCGGGCTGGCGAATCTCACCGACCACGGCGGCTTCCTGCCCAACGGGGCCGGCGCGATCCTCATCGGTGTGCTCCTGGTCGTCTTCTCCTTCATGGGCAGCGAGATCGCCACGCTGGCCGCCGGCGAGACGGAGGACCCGCAGAAGGCCGTCACCAAGTCCACCAACAGCATCATCTGGCGGATCGGCGTCTTCTACCTCGGCTCGATCTTCGTCGTCGTCACGCTGCTGCCGTGGAACGACCCGTCGATCAAGGAGAAGGGCTCCTACGTCGCCGCCCTGGACTCCCTCGGGATCGCGCACGCCGGGCAGATCATGAACTTCATCGTGCTGACCTCGGTGCTGTCCTGTCTGAACTCCGGTCTGTACACGGCCTCCCGGATGGCGTTCTCGCTGGGTGAGCGCGGGGACGCGCCGCGCGCGTTCGGCCGTACGAACAGCCGGGGTGTGCCGATGACCGCGATCCTCGCGTCGGTCGTCTTCGGGTTCGTCGCCGTCATCTTCAACTACTTCTTCCCCGAGGGTGTCTTCCTCTTCCTGGTCAACTCCTCCGGCGCGGTCGCCCTGTTCGTGTGGCTCGTCATCTGCTTCTCGCAGCTGCGCATGCGGCGGATCATCGAGCGGGAGTCGCCGGAGAAGCTCGTCGTGAAGATGTGGCTGTACCCGTATCTGACGTGGGCGACCATCGGGTTGATCCTCTTCGTCCTCGGCTACATGCTCACCGACACCGAGCACGGCAACCGCCAGATCCTGCTGCTGTCGCTGCTGGTCGCGGCGGTCGTCGTCGGTATCGCGATCGTCAAGGAGAAGGTCAGCGGACGGCGGGCCGCCGCTGCCGAGGTCTCCGACAAGGTGGGCTGAGCAGAGGTCCGGGAATCCGGGGTCCGGTGGCGGTTCGTCCGCCGCCGGGCCCCGTTTCGTCGTTCGGGGGCGTGCGGGGGCTCACAGGGGGGTGAAGGTCTTTTCGACCTTCTCGTAGATCGGCAGGGCCCGGTCCTCGATGTCGGGGTGGTACCAGGTGGTGAGCTGGTAGGACTTGCCTCCGCTGTCGAAGCCCAGGGAGCGGACGTGCCAGGGCAGTTCCTGGGCGATGACGGTGTACTCCCACACGACGGCGGGCCCGCCCCGGAACTCGGTCTCCTCCAGACGGATCCGTTCGTATCCCGGTCCCTCGCTGGTGCTCTCCTCCTTCTTCCGCCACTGGGCCAGGAGGTCGCCGCGTGCGAGGGAGGCCTTGCCGACGATCTCCTGCCGGGCGTCGGGCGAGGTGTAGTGCACCTCGGCGCCCGCGTGCACCTCGCGCGAGAACCCCTCCGGCGGCACCCACGCGAACACACCGGCCTCGGTACGGGCGCCGGGCGGCAGCTCGGGCGGGCGGGAGGTGCCTGCGACGGTGGGGGTCGGGGTGGGGGTGGGGGAGGTTGCGGAGGATCCCTTGTCGTTCTTCGCGGACTTGTCGTCGGGCGAGCCGTCCATCGTCGGTACGACGACTGCGGCGACGGCGGCGGTTACGGCGACGGTGGCGGCCGCGATGAGGGCGAGGCGGCGCTTGTGGGGATGGGGGGTCTTGGGGAGCTTGGGGGGCTCGGAGCTGGGGCCGAGCCTGGGCCGGGTGGGTAGTTCGCTGCTGTCGGGGAGCGCCGCCGGGCGTTGCGAGGCGTCGGGAGGAGAGGGCTGGGCGGGTTCGCGATCGAGGGGATTGAGGGGATCGAGGGGGTCGGGGGCCCGTTCCGGCTCGGGCTTCAGCTGCGGCGCCGGGTCCGGCCCCGGGTCCGGTCGGTTCCGTACCGTCGGTGTCGGTGTCGGTGTCGGTGTCGGTGTCGGCCTCAGTATCGGCGTCGGCGTCGGTCGTGCCGGAGCGATGTCCTCGGCGGGCTTCCCGGGCCGTTCGGGCTCCGGGGGTGCTTCCTCGGGTTTCGGGGTGGTCCCGGGCGGTGCCTCGTCCGACCCGGGCTCCTCGTCCTCGCCCGAAGGCCTCGGCTCCGCCGTACCCGTGGCGATGGCGTGGAGCGCTTCGGCGAGTTGCGGCAGGCCGGGGCGGGATTCGGGCTGTTTCCTCAGGAGGGCGGCGAGGACGTCCTGGAGGGCGCCCGCGGCTGCGGGGAGTTCGGGTTCCTCGTAGAGGACGGCGTGGAGGGTGGCGAGGGTGGTGGAGCGGGAGAAGGGGGAGCGACCGCCGAGGGCGGCGCAGAGGGTGGCGCCCAGGGACCAGAGGTCGGAGGGCGGGCCCTGGGGGCGGCCGGAGACGCGCTCGGGGGCCATGTAGTCGGGGGAGCCGACGAGCATGCCGGCCATGGTGAGAGCCTCGGCGTCCTGGATGGCGGCGATACCGAAGTCGGTGAGGACGGCGCGGTGGGCGCCCGTGCGCTTGACGAGGACGTTGGCCGGTTTGATGTCGCGGTGCAGAACGCCTTGCGCGTGCACCTGGCCGAGCGCGTCGACGAGTTCGAGGCCGATCCGGGCCGTGGCGCGCACGTCGAGGGGGCCGTCCTCCGCCACGAGGCGTTCCAGGGAGCGGCCGTCGACGAGTTCCATGACGATCCAGAGGCGTTCGCCCGCGTCGACCACGTCATAGATGCGGACGACGTTGGGGTGGTCGATACGGGCCGTGGCCCGGGCCTCCCGCAGGGTTCGCTCGCGTCGGGTGCGGCTGTCCTCCGGGTCGAGGCCGTCGATACGCATTTCCTTGACGGCGACCTGCCGGTCGAGCATTTCGTCGGCGGCCCGCCACACCCGGCCCATTCCGCCTTGGCCGATGCTTTCGACCAGTCGATATCGGTCGGCCACCATAAGACCCGGAACACCGCCCCGCGTTATTTCCGGCACCCCCGTGCCCCCTTTCAACAACTGACCGCACATGCCACAGAAGAACCAAAAAGTCGCGCATTGGTCACACTTCGTGCCGCACCAGCATAGTGCTGAGAAATCTTGTGGTACCTCTTCATAAGCCGTGAATTCAGGCACGGCCAGGGGGACGCAAGGGGGATGGAACATGAGTTCTCATCGTAGGGCTGTCATCGCCGGATCGCTGCTCACCGCGTCGTTCACGTCGGTGATGATCCTCGGCTTCACGGCGTCGGCGGACGACGAGGGGCGATTGAGCAATCATGGCGGAAAGACCGTGGACGCGGCACCGGCGGGGGTGAAGCTCTCGACGTTGCTGTCCAAGGAGATCAAAGTCGACAACAAGTCCGGGGAAACGGATATCACCGGTGTCGTGAAGAACGAGGGCGACAAGGCGAGCGGCGAAATTCGATTGCTCGTGGTCGGTTTCGACGGCATGACGGTCAAGAACGTCGAGGGCTGTTCGGCGATCCCCGAAGGGGATCTTCCCGACGGCGCGAACAGCGGTTTCGCGTGCGCGATCGACGATCTGGCGGCCGGGAAGTCGAAGACCTTCGCGATCGACGCCATGTACGACCTGAGCGAGCGGGGCAGGATCTGTCTGCCGGTGCAGAACGCCGACGGGTCGAAGACCTACTGGCAGCAGGGGCCGGTTCCGTTCGGTACGACCAACCAGTCGCCCAACGAGCCCGCCACGCCCCTGCTGCTCGGCACCGACAACAGCCCGGTCACCCCCGGCGGCGGTGACGGCGACAGCGGTGACGGTGGCAGCAGCGGTGGCAATGGCGGCGGGAAGGGCGAGGCGCCGGACGAGCTGCCCCAGACCGGCCCGGCCGACCGTGTCCTGCCGCTCGGCGCGGCCGGCGCCGCGCTCATCTCGGCCGGTGCGGCGGGCCTTTGGTGGAACCAGCGGCGGGCCCGGCAGGAGTCCTGACCCGGCGCGTCGACCTCGCGTTCGGCACCCGGGGTCCTGGCGAGGGGTCGGGGCGAGGGGCCGTACGACGCCGGAACGCGGAAGAGGTTCGCCGTGGTGCGGTCGGAGCCGACCCGGCGAACCTCTTCTCAGGGGGCGCTACTTCCGCAGCGGCGCCCGCTCAGCGGGGCTGAGCCGTGGTGTCACTTGTCCAGCAGCTTCCATGCCGTCGGCAGCAGGCCCATGGCCAGGGCGGCCTTGATGGCGTCGCCGATCAGGAAGGGGGTGAGGCCGAGCGCGACGGCGGAGGTGAGGCTGATGCCGGCGGTGGCCGCGAGGTAGGGGACGCCGACGGCGTAGATGATGGCCTCGCCGACGAGCATCGTGCCCGCCATGCGCAGCGTGGAGCGGTCGCCGCCGCGGCGGGCCAGGGCGCCCACGGCGGCGACGGCCAGGATCATGCCGAGGATGTAGCCGAAGGAGACACCGAATCCGGAGGTGCCGTTGGCGAACCACGGCAGACCGGCGACACCGGCCAGCGCGTACAGGGCGAGCGAGGCGACGCCGCGGCTCGCGCCGAGGGTGGTGCCGACGAGCAGCGCGGCGAAGGTCTGGCCGGTGACCGGGACCGGGGAGCCCGGCACGGGCACTGCGATCTGGGCGGCGAGCCCGGTCAGCGCGGCGCCGCCGACCACGAGCGCGAGGTCGCGGACGCGGGCGCCGGAGAAGGGCAGGAGGTCGGCGAGGACCTCGCCGGGGCGGGCTGACGTGGCGGCGGCGGTGCTCATGTTCGGGCTCACTCCGGCGGGTGACGGCGGCGGGGACACGGTGACGCTATCCCAGGCCCCGGACGCCGGACACCGTCAGCGCTCGACAAAGGGGGTCGCAACGACTTGGTGGGCTTCATACAAAGGATGCGGGTTACACGCGGTGCGGCGTGACACCGGTCACTGAGGTGGCGTGGCTTAGGTCATGACGGGGCGTCGGATCGGATCTGTAGGGTTTCACCAATCGGGTCGGTGCGGTGGACAGGTGCCGTCTCGCCCGTCGGTCGCCGTCTGGGCAGCGGTGGACCGTTTTGCTAGCTTCGAGCGCATGGTTGCTCAGGCCCGGAACTTCTCGTCGCGTCGCTACGTCGACCTGCGACGCGTGGGCACGGCCACCTGTCGCCGTCCCGGGTGAGGCGGCTCCGGCACGCCTCGCCTCGTCGAGACGGCGCAGTGTCGGACCCGTTCCCGAGGATGATCGCCATGCCCCATGCCCCGGCAGCACCCACCCTTTACACCCCTGCCCCCGCCCCTCCCCCTTCTCTCTCCCCCGTGCCCCGCGTCGCCGACAGCGACCGGCGGCGGACCAGCGCCAGTGTGGTGCTGCGGTCCGTGCTGGAGCACGGGCCCGTGGCGCGCAGCATCATCGCCCGGGTGACCGGGCTGTCGCCGGCGTCGGTGACCGACTACTGCGCCCGGTTCGCGGGACTGGGTCTCATCCGTGAGGCCGAACCGCCCCGGCGGTCCAAGGGGGCGGGCCGCCCGCATGTGCCCCTCGACCTGGACGACTCGCGGTTCGTGGTGGGCGGGGTGCATGTGGCCGTGCCGTACACCACGGTCGCGCTGCTCGATCTGCGGGGACGGGTCGTCGTGGAGCGGCGGTTGAAGCACGGCTCCACCGACCCGGAGCCGGTCCTGACGCGGGCCGCCGACGAACTTCTGGCCCTGCTGGACGCGGCGCCGGACTGCCGTCCCCTGGCCGTCGGCTTCGCGGCCGGCGGCTGGGTGGACCGGGAGACCGGCACCGTCGTCGAGCATCCCCTGCTGGGCTGGCGCGAGGTGCCGGTGCGGGAGATCCTCGGTGCCCGGACCGGGCTGCCGGTCCATGTGGACGGGCACGCGCGGGCGTTGGTGGGCGCCGAGCAGCTGTTCGGGCGGGCCCGGGGCAGCCGGAGTGTGCTGCATCTGTTCGTCGGCAATGTGGTCGACGCGGCCTTCGCGACCAACGACGAGGTGCACCACGGGCCCCGCTCACAGGCCGGAGCCATCGCCCATCTGCCGTTGCCCGGCGGTACGGAGCCCTGCGCGTGCGGGCGGATCGGCTGCCTCCAGGCCGAGTTGAGCGAGCGGACGCTGTGCCGACGAGCGCGGGCGGCCGGGGTCATCGACGGGGTGAACCCGATGCGGGTGCTGGACGCGGCGGCGGGCGGCGACGCGAGGGCCGTACGGCTGCTGGTGGAGCGGGCGCGGATGGTGGGGCGGGCGGCGGAGTTGCTGCTCGATGTGCTGAACCCGGAGACCGTGGTCGTCACCGAGATCGGGGTCATCGGCCGGGAGGACTGCCTCGCCGCGTTGCACGAGGCCGTCGGGGCGGAGCGGGCGGCGGCCGTGGGGCCGACGAGCTTCCCCGACTCCGTGCTGGCCACGGCCGGCGGGGCGGTGGCCCTGGACGTGCTCTACCGGGATCCGCTGGGGGCCGTGGAGCGACTCGGCCTCGTCTCGGCCGAGGCGAGTTAATTCAGAAACTCCGAATGTTGACAGGCATTACCGAAGACCGGGAACATCGTATTCATGCTGCTCACGAGTTGTCGCACCCTCTGTTGCTGACACGTTGACGTTCCGGAGCCCCTCTCGCGCTCCGGCCGACGCGGCACTTCTTCCTGCGTTAACACTCACGCAGGACACACGCATTCTGCTTTCGCGGATTTCCGCGGCGCGCTCCTCCGTGCGTCTTCTCACCGTTTTCGTCATTCCTCTGGGGGCTCTCCCATGTCTTCTTCCGCCGCGCCCGGTTTCGACCGGCGACTCTTCCTCACCTCTCTCCTCGGCGTCACGGCCGCGGCGGCCGGTCTGAGCGGCTGCGCCGACAGCAGCGCGGCGACCGCCCGCACGGCCGCGGACGCGCCGCTGCCCACCAAGGTCTCCCCCGGTGCGAGCCTGAAGATCGCCTCCTTCCAGAATCAGCAGGAGTTGCAGCTCAAGCTCGCGAAACTCGACGATCTGCCTTTCAAGGTGAGCAGTTGGGCGAACATCGGCGCCGGACCCGATGTCATCAACGCCTTCCGGGCGGGTTCCCTGGACGTCGCCAACAACGCGGGAATCCCGCCGATCCAGGCGCATTACCAGGGATACGACGCGAGGATCGTCGCGATCAACGTCACCCGCAAGCCGAACTATCTCTTCGCCACGAAACCCGGCAGCGACATCGCCTCGGTCGAGGATTTCCGGGGCAAGAAGCTCGCCTTCTCCCAGGGGCAGGCGCAGGGCGTCGTCCTGCTGCGGGCGTTGAAGGAGGCGGGGCTCGCGTACGACGACGCGGAGCTGGTGCCGCTGACCAGCAACCAGTTCCTGACGGCCCTGCAGTCGGGCCAGGTGGACGTGGCTCCGCTCGCCAACCAGCAGGCGCCCGCCTATCTGCAGCAGTACGAGGCCAAGGGCGCCCGCACGATCCCCACCGACGTGGTGGACCTGCTCAACCTGCTGTGGGCGCCGGCCTCCGTGCTGGGCGACTCGAAGAAGGTGGCCGCCGTCGCCGCGTACATCCCGCACTGGGCGAAGGGCGCGGTCTGGCAGTACGAGAACCCGGACATCTGGAACGAGGAGTTCTACGTGAAGACCCAGAACCTGACGCTCGCCCAGGCCGAGTCGATCACCGAGCTCGCCAACAAGCCGCTGTTCCCGCCGAGCTGGGACGAGGCGATCAAGTGGGAGCAGGAGACCGCGGATCTGCTGGCGGAAGGCGGCTTCGTGAAGAAGTTCGACGTCGACACGCTGTTCGACCGGCGGTTCGAGGGGATCGCGGCGAAGGCCGTGCCCGCGGAGTACCGGAAGTGAGCGCCGTGACCACGAGCGCCGCGACCACGGGTGCCGGGACCAAGGATGCCTCCACCACGAGTGCCACCCCGGCCGCCACGACCGACATCGGCACCGCCGGCGATGCCACCACCGGCGCTGTAGGCACGGTCGAGGAGACCGCCCAGGTCCGCAGGCGCCGGCGCCTCTCCCCCGGCAAGCGGCTGCCCGCCTCCCGGCTCGTCGGGCCCGTGCTGTTCCTCGCCCTGTGGGCCGGTGCCTCCGCCGCCGGGCAGCTCGACCCGGCGGCGATCCCGGCGCCGTGGACGGTGCTGGACGCGGGGGTGCGGCTGTGGACCGCGGGGACACTGCCGACGGACATCGTCACCTCGTTGCAGCGGGCCGGACTCGGGTTCGCGATCGGGCTGACCGCCGGTATCACGCTCGCCCTGGCCTCCGGGCTCAGCCGGGTCGGCGAGGCGCTGATCGACGGGACCGTGCAGCTCAACCGGGCGATCCCGACGCTGGGTCTGATCCCGCTGTTCATCCTCTGGCTGGGCATCGGCGAGACCTTCAAGATCGCGATCATCGCCATCGTCGTCTACATCCCGATCTACCTCAACACGCATGCCGCGCTGGCCGGCATCGACAGCCGTTTCGTCGAACTCGCCGAGGTCCAGGGCCTGTCGAGGTTCCAGTTCGTCCGGCAGATCGTCGTTCCCGGCGCGCTGCCCGGCTTCTTCGTGGGCCTGCGGCTCGGGGTCACCGGCTCCTGGCTGGGCCTCGTCGTGCTGGAGCAGATCAACGCCACCAACGGACTCGGCTACATGATGTTCCAGGCCACGAACTACGGCCAGAGCGACGTCATCCTCGTCGGACTGGTTGTGTACGGCATCTTCGGCCTGGTCTCCGACAGCGCGGTCCGTCTCATCGAACGGAGGGTGCTGTCATGGCGACGCACACTGAGCAGCTGATCCACGCCGAGGTGCCGTCCACCACCGAGGGGCCGACCACCGCCGGGCAGCCGTCGGCCACGGACTCCCGGCCCGCCGTACAACTGCGGGATCTCACCCGGTCGTTCGACGGGCGCAAGGTCCTCGACGGCATCGACCTCGACATCCCCGCCGGGCAGTTCGTCGCCCTGCTCGGGCACAGCGGCTCCGGCAAGAGCACGCTGCTGCGGGCAGTCGCCGGGCTCGACCACGAGGTGGTGGGCAGCGGCCGGCTCACCGCCCCGGCCCGGGTGTCCGTCGTCTTCCAGGACTCCCGACTGCTGCCCTGGCGCCGGGTCCTCGACAACGTACTGCTCGGCACCGAGGGCAGGGAGGCCGCAGAGAGGGGCCGCGAGGCGCTCGCCGAGGTGGGCCTGAAGGGCCGGGAGCGCGCCTGGCCGAACGAGCTGTCCGGCGGCGAGGCCCAGCGCGCGGCCCTGGCCCGCTCCCTCGTCCGCGACCCCGAACTGCTGCTGGCCGACGAGCCGTTCGGCGCCCTGGACGCGCTCACCCGGATCAGGATGCACACCCTGCTCCGGCAGCTGTGGGAGCGCCACCGGCCCTCCGTCCTGCTCGTCACCCACGACGTCGACGAGGCGATCGTGCTCGCCGACCGGGTCCTCGTGCTCGAAGAGGGGCGCATCGGTCTCGACCTGACCATCGACCGCCCGCATCCGCGCTCGTACCGGGACCCTCTGCTGGGCGAGTACCGCGAACGGCTGCTGGCCGCGCTCGGCGTGACGGAGGACCACCAGTGACCAGCCACGGAGAACCCCCAGTGACCCGGGAGAACAGACACGTGCCCGCTCGACAGCTCCACCTCAACGCCTTCCTGATGAACACCGGTCACCACGAGGCCTCGTGGCGGCTGCCGGAGTCCGACCCGTACGCGCACGTCGAGCTGGACCACTACGTGCGGCTGGCCCGGATCGCGGAACGCGGCACCTTCGACTCGCTGTTCCTGGCCGACGGGCCGCAGCTGTGGGGCAGTGTGGGCCAGCGCCCGGCGGGCGCCCTGGAGCCGCTCACCCTGCTGACCGCGCTGGCGACGGCCACCGAGCACATCGGTCTGATCGCCACCGCCTCCACGTCCTACAACTCCCCCTACAACCTGGCCCGCAAGTTCGCCTCGCTCGACATCATCAGCGGCGGCCGGGCCGGCTGGAACATCGTCACCACCGCCGGGGCCGAGGCCGCCCGCAACTTCGGCCTGGACGCCGAGCCCGCGCACGCCCAGCGGTACGCGCGGGCCGCCGAGTTCCTCGACGTGGCCCTGAAGCTCTGGGACAGCTGGGAGGACGACGCGATCGTCGCCGACAAGGAGTCCGGTGTCTGGGGCGACGACAGGAAGATCCACCCGCCCCGGCACAAGGGGACGTACTTCAGCGTCGAGGGTCCCCTCAACGTCCCGCGTACGCCCCAGGGTTACCCGTTGCTCGTGCAGGCGGGGTCCAGCGAGGACGGCAAGACGTTCGCGGCCCGGTACGCGGAGGCCGTGTTCACCGCGCAGCAGACCATCGAGGACGCGCAGGCCTTCTACGCCGACCTCAAGGCCCGTACAGTCGCGGCCGGCCGGGACCCCGAGCACATCAAGGTGCTGCCCGGAATCGTGCCCGTACTCGGGTCGACGGAGGCCGAGGCGCGGGCCGCCGAGCGGGTCCTGGAGGACCACATCGTGTACACGCACGGGGTGGGCAATCTGGAGCGGCTGCTGCAACTGGATCCGGGCAGCCTGGAGTTGGATGCCCAGCTGCCAGCCGACCTCCCGCCCGAGAGTGCCATCGAGGGCGCCAAGAGCCGCTACACGCTCGTCGTCGAGCTGGCCCGGCGCGACCGGCTCACCGTGCGCGAGCTGATCGGGCGGCTGGGCGGCGGGCGCGGGCATCTGACCTTCGCCGGTACGCCCGAGCAGGTCGCCGACAAGATCGAGGCCTGGTTCACACGGGGTGCCGCCGACGGCTTCAACATCATGCCCGCGGTGCTGCCGTCCGGCCTCGACGCCTTCGTCGACCATGTCGTCCCGATCCTGCGCGCCCGCGGTCTGCTCCGCGAGGAGTACGGCCCGCGCCGGACCCTGCGGGAGCGGTACGGCCTGCCGCGCCCCGCGAACCAGCACGTCGGCCCGGCCACCCCCGCGGCCTCACCCGCACCCGCCCTCGTCTGAAAGGACCGCCCATGTCCATCGAGATCCAGAAGGTCACCGCCAACATCGGCGCCCGAGTCTCCGGCGTCGACGTCTCCAGGCCCCTCGACGAGGAGACGGTCGCCGCGCTCCGTGAGGCGCTCAACGTCCACAAGGCGCTCGTCCTCGACGACGTGAACCTCGACGACGCGTCCCACCAGGCCTTCGTCCGTCACTTCGGCGACATCACCACCGCCCATCCGACGGTGGCCGCCGTCGAGGGCGCCGCGAACATCCTGCCCGTGGACAGCGAGCGGGGGCGGGCCAACCACTGGCACACCGACGTCACGTTCGTCCTCAACCCGCCGCAGGCCACCACGCTGCGCAGCATCACGATCCCGCCGTACGGCGGCGAGACCCTGATCGCCAACTCGGCGGCGGCCTACCGGGACCTGCCCGAGCCGCTGCGGCGGCTGGCCGACGGTCTGTGGGCCGAGCACACCAACGACTACGACTACGCGGTGCCCGACGAGGAGATCGACGCGGAGAAGGCCGAACAGCGCGCCCGGTTCACCTCGATCAAGTACCGCACGGTCCACCCGGTGGTCCGCGTCCACCCGCTGACCGGTGAACGCGGGCTGTTCATCGGCGGGTTCGCGCAGCGGATCGTGGGCCTGTCGCTCGGCGAGTCCCGCAAGATCCTCGATCTGCTCCAGTCGTACGTGACCCGGCCGGAGAACGTGCTGCGCCACCGCTGGTCGGAGAACCAGCTCGTCGTCTTCGACAACCGCATCACCCAGCACTACGCCATCGACAACTACGACGGGCTGCCTCGCCGGCTGCACCGGGTCACCGTCGCCGGTGACGTGCCGGTGGGCATCGAGGGCAAGGAGAGCCACTCCATCGAGGGGGACGCCTCGCACTACACGTCCGTGGCCGCACAGCCCGCGCCCGTGGCCGGGCGGGAGGAGCTCGCCTCCGTAGCCGCGTAGGCACAATCGGTGCCGGGCGTGTCCGGATAGCGGACAGCCCCTCCACTCGCGTGGAGGGGCTGTCCAGACTGGCGGCGTTTTTGCCCATCTCACGCATTGGACGAGCCGCGCCCATGCCCCGCACCACCGTCAAGGCTCCCGAGGCTCCACAGGAGCCCGACGCCTCCCTGTCCCACGGCCTCAAGCAGCGCCACCTGTCGATGATCGCGCTCGGCGGGGTGATCGGCGCGGGCCTCTTCGTCGGGTCCGGGGCGGGTATCGCCGCCGCCGGGCCGTCGATCGTCGTCGCGTACGCCCTCTCCGGGCTCCTCGTCATGCTGGTGATGCGGATGCTCGGCGAGATGTCCGCCGCGTACCCCTCCTCGGGCTCCTTCTCCGCGCACGCCGAGCGCGCGATCGGCCCCTGGGCCGGGTTCGCGGCCGGCTGGTCGTTCTGGGTGCTGCTCTGCACGGCCGTGGGACTGGAGGGCATCGGTGCCGCGAAGATCGTGACGGGGTGGCTGCCCGGGACGCCCGAGTGGCTCTGGGTGGCGCTCTTCATGCTGGTGTTCCTCGGCACGAACCTCGCCGCCGTGCAGAACTTCGGCGAGTTCGAGTTCTGGTTCGCCGCGCTGAAGGTCGGCGCGATCTCCCTGTTCCTGGTGCTGGGCGTCCTGGCCGTCGCCGGTCTCCTGCCCGGCACGGACGCGCCCGGCCTCGCGAACCTCACCGGCGAGGGCGGCTTTCTGCCCCACGGCACGGACGGCCTGGTCATCGGCCTCCTGGCCTCGGTCTTCGCATACGGCGGTCTGGAGACGGTGACGATCGCGGCGGCCGAGTCCGAGAACCCCGTCAAGGGGGTCGCCACGGCCGTCCGTACGGCGATGTGGCGTATCGCCGTCTTCTACATCGGCTCCATGGCGGTCATCGTCACCCTCGTCCCCTGGGACGCGAAGGCGGTCGTCGAGAAGGGCCCGTACGTCGCCGCCCTCGACCAGTTGGGCATCCCGGGCGCCGGGCAGCTGATGAACGTGGTCGTGCTGGTGGCCCTGCTGAGCGCGATGAACGCCAACGTCTACGGTGCCTCGCGTATCGCCTACTCCCTGGTGGAGCGCGGCCAGGGCCCGAAGGTGATCGGCCGGGTGTCGGGCGGGGTGCCCCGGATCGCGGTCCTGGCCTCCAGCGTCTTCGGCTTCCTCTGTGTGCTGCTCAGCTACTGGCGCCCCGACGACGTCTTCCCCTGGCTCCTGAACATGATCGGCGCGGTCATCCTCGTCGTCTGGGCCTTCATCGCCGTCTCCCAGCTCGTCCTGCGCCGCCGTATCGAACGCGAGGCGCCGGAGAGGCTCGTGATCCGGATGTGGGCGTTCCCGTGGCTGACCTGGGTGGCGCTCGCGGGGATGGCCGCCGTCCTGGTCCTGATGGCCCGGGAGCCGGGCACGCGCACGCAGTTGTACTGGACGGGCGGGATGACGCTGTTCCTGGCGGCGGTCGGCTACGCCCGGCAGCGGGTGCGCGCTCCACGCTGACACCCTTTGACCACTACAGGGCCCTCGCGCGGAGGACGGACGGTCGGTTCGCGCGAGGGCCCTTTCGCGTGCCCAGGCACGCCCCTACAGTCTCTTGCTGCTAGCGTGCACTTGCAAGTACTTTGCAATAAGAGGTCGGAGGGGACCCCCATACCCATCTACACGCTTCCCGAACTGCCGTACGACTACGCCGCGCTCGCGCCCGTGATCAGCCCCGAGATCATCGAGCTGCACCACGACAAGCACCACGCGGCCTACGTCAAAGGCGCCAACGACACGCTCGACCAGCTCGCGGAGGCGCGCGACAAGGAGACATGGGGCGCGATCAACGGCCTGGAGAAGAACCTGGCCTTCCATCTCTCCGGCCACATCCTGCACTCGATCTACTGGCAGAACATGACCGGTGACGGCGGCGGCGAGCCGCTGGCCGCGGACGGTGTGGGCGACCTGGCGGACGCGATCACCGAGTCGTTCGGCTCGTTCGCCGCGTTCAAGGCCCAGCTGACCAAGGCGTCGGCGACGACACAGGGCTCCGGCTGGGGCGTGCTGGCGTACGAGCCGCTGAGCGGGCGCCTGATCGTCGAGCAGGTCTACGACCACCAGGGCAACGTCGGCCAGGGCTCCACCCCGATCCTCGTGTTCGACGCCTGGGAGCACGCCTTCTACCTCCAGTACAAGAACCAGAAGGTCGACTTCATCGACGCCATGTGGGCCGTCGTCAACTGGCAGGACGTGGCCCGCCGTTACGAGGCCGCCCGGTCCCGCGCGGACGTGCTGCTGCTCACCCCCTGAGCCAGGCCCCCACCGAGATGCCCTGCTCGTGATCGTCTTCTCAACCTTCACCGGGCAGGCGGAAAAAGGGAGAACCCCCGCGAGGACGTGACTCGCGGGGGTTCTCGCCGTGCCGGGCCGCCTCCCGCTCTCCGGGGCTGCCGGAAAACGCCACCGGCGGGACGCGTTCCGGTCTGTCGGTTTCCCGGGCTTTCGCCCTATGCTCCCGTTTTCCGACCGGATCGCCGATCCGGCCGACCGGCCCGGGAGGTCGTATGTCGACGAGCTACAAGCACTGCCCGCCCTGCGGAGGAAGCAAGCCCCTGCCGTTCCACGAGGCCGACAAGGAGGTGCGGCGGCATCTCGAGTCCCTGGGTAAGAACCCCGCCGGCTGGTGGCGTTGCGCCAACCACGGTGAGAAGGGCCGCTGCCTGTTCGTCCAGCCGTGGGGCAACCAGAGCGAGGGGTTCAGCCTCCCCGAGTCCTTCCGGTGACCCCGGCGATCAGACCAGGTTGCTGAAGTCCGGTCCCTGGGTACGGGTGCGCTTGATCTCGTAGAAGCCGGGGACCGAGGCGACGAGGAGGGTGCCGTCCCAGAGCTTCGCGGCCTCCTCGCCCTGGGGGGCGGGGGTGACGACGGGGCCGAAGAAGGCGATCTGCTCGCCGTCGGCGCCGGGGACGGCGATGACGGGGGTGCCGACGTCCTGGCCGACCTTGTCGATGCCCTCCTTGTGGGAGGCGCGCAGCTCGGCCTCGTACGGGGTGGAGTCCCAGTGGTCCATGAGGGACTCGGGCAGACCGACGTCCTTCAGGGAGGCGGCGACGACGTCCTTCTCGATGCCCTGGCCCTGGTTGTGCACGCGCGTGCCCATCGCGGTGTAGAGGTCGCCGAGCACCTCGGCGCCGTGCTCCTGCTGCGCGGCTATGACGACCCGGACCGGGCCCCAGGCCTTGGTCTCCAGCAGCTCGCGGTACTCCTCGGGCAGCTCGTCGATCTTGGGCTCGTTCAGTACCGCGAGGCTCATCACATGCCAGCGGACCTCGATGTCCCGGACCTTCTCCACTTCCAGGACCCAGCGCGAGGTCATCCACGCCCAGGGGCACAGCGGGTCGAACCAGAAGTCGACCGGGGTCTTGCCGGAGGTCTGCTCGGACATGGTTCTCCTCGGAAAACAGGCGTTGGGGCAGTCGTCTCAGCTGGCAACACCGACGGCCCGGCGTCGCATTCCCGACTGCCCGCCGTCGGGCGCGCATGGCAGGATCGGGCCTGTCCGCATACTGAACACCGCCTGAACATCGCCCCGAGGGAGTGCCGCCCGTGCCCGGTGAGAATCTGTCCCGTGACGAGGCCCAGGAGCGGGCCGCACTGCTGTCCGTCGACGGCTACGAGGTCTCCCTCGACCTGCGGTCCGCCGTCGGCGACTTCGGTGGCCCCGGCGGCGAGCCGCGCACCTTCCGGTCGGTGACGACGATCCGCTTCCGCTGCGCCGACCCGGGCGCCGGCAGCTTCGCCGATCTGATCGCGCCGAGTGTGACGGCCGTCTCCCTCAACGGCAAGGACCTCGACCCGAGCGAGGTCTTCGACGGCTCCCGGATCGCCCTCGACGACCTGGCCGCCGACAACGAGCTGGTGGTCGACGCCCAGTGCGCCTACTCCCGGACCGGCGAGGGCATGCACCGCTTCGTCGACCCCGAGGACGGCGAGGTCTACCTCTACACCCAGTACGAGCCGGCCGACTCCCGGCGGGTCTTCGCCAACTTCGAGCAGCCGGACCTCAAGGCCCCCTTCCGCTTCGAGGTGCGGGCGCCGGAGGGGTGGGTCGTGTGGAGCAACGGGGTTGGTGAACACACGGACGGGGTGTGGCGGTTCGCCGAGACGAAGCCGATCTCGACGTACATCACGGCGGTCGTCGCGGGCCCGTACCACTATGTGACGGACTCCTACGAGCGGACCTTCGAGGACGGTACGCGGCTGGAGATCCCCCTCGGCGCGATGTGCCGCAAGGGTCTCGCCCCCTACTTCGACTCCGACGACGTCTTCGAGATCACCAAGCAGGGCCTGGACTTCTTCCACGACCATTTCGACTACCCGTACCCGTTCGGGAAGTACGACCAGGCGTTCGTGCCCGAGTACAACCTCGGCGCGATGGAGAACCCGGGGCTGGTCACCTTCCGTGAGGAGTTCATCTTCCGGGGCAGGGTCACGCGGGCGTCGTACGAGCGGCGGGCGAACGTCGTCCTGCACGAGATGGCACACATGTGGTTCGGCGACCTGGTGACCATGGTGTGGTGGGACGACCTGTGGCTGAAGGAGTCCTTCGCCGACTTCATGGGCACCTTCTCGATGGTGGAGGCCACCCGCTTCGACAGCGGCTGGGTCACCTTCGCCAACAACCGCAAGTCCTGGGCGTACCGCGCCGACCAGCTGCCCTCCACCCATCCCGTCACGGCCGACATCCGTGACCTGGAGGACGCGAAGCTCAACTTCGACGGCATCACCTACGCCAAGGGCGCCTCGGTGCTCAAGCAGCTGATGGCGTACGTGGGGCGCGAGGCCTTCCTGGAGGGCGCCCGGCGCTACTTCAAGCGGAACGCGTACGGCAACACGCGGCTCGGCGATCTGCTGTCGGTCCTGGAGGAGACCAGCGGGCGGGACATGGCTTCCTGGTCGCGGGCGTGGCTCCAGACGGCGGGGGTCAACTCCCTTACTCCACAGGTGCTTCTGGACCCCGAGGGCCGGATCGACGAGCTGGCGGTGGTGCAGGAGGCCGCCGAGTCGCACCCCGAGCTGCGGCCGCACCGGGTGGCGATCGGCCTGTACCGGAGGGCGGACGGGGGCGCGTTGGAGCGGTACGCGCGGGCCGAGGTGGATGTCGACGGGCCGCGTACGGTCGTGGGTGAGCTGGCCGGGGCCGAGGCGCCCGAGCTGGTGCTGGTCAACGACGACGACCTGACGTACTGCAAGATCCGGTTCGACGCGGGGTCCCTGGACACGCTGCGGGCCGGGCTCGGGGATGTCACCGACCCGCTGGCGCGGGCGCTGTGCTGGTCGGCGCTGTGGAACCTGACCCGGGACGCGCTGCTGCCGGCGCGGGACTTCGTCGGCCTCGTGCTGCGGTTCGCGGGGCGGGAGTCCGACATCGGGGTGCTCCAGATGCTGCACGCGTGGGCCAACTCCGCGCTCACGCACTACGCGGCGCCCGAGTGGCGGGCGACCGGGGGCCGGCTGCTGGCGGAGGGGGCCCTGCGGGAGCTGCGGGCGGCCGAGGCGGGCAGCCAGCACCAGCTGACGTGGGCCCGGTTCTTCGCCTCGGTGGCGTCCGGTGAGGGTGATCTGGCGGTGCTGCGGGGGCTGTTGGACGGGACCGAGAAGGTCGACGGGCTGGAGGTCGACCAGGAGCTGCGGTGGGCCCTCCTGGAGCCGCTGGCGACGTACGGGGCCGCCGACGAGGGAGTGCTGGCCGCCGAGTTGGCGCGGGACGACACGGCTTCCGGGAAGCGGCATCAGGTGCGGTGCCTGGCGGCGCGGCCCTCGGCCGCGGTCAAGGCGCAGGCGTGGGCGTCGGTGGTGGAGTCGGACACGCTGTCCAACGCGCTGGTCGAGGCGACCATCGCGGGGTTCGCGCGGCCGTCCCAGCGGGAGTTGACGGCGCCGTACGCCATCAAGTACTTCGAGGTGATCGAGCGGGTGTGGGCCGAGCGGTCCATCCAGATCGGGATGGATGTGGTGCGGGGGCTGTTCCCGTCGCTGCAGGATTCGCCGGGGACGCTGGAGGCGACGGACGCGTGGCTGGCCGCGCACGAGTCGGCGGCGCCGGCGTTGCGGAGGCTGGTGGTCGAGGCCCGGGACGATCTGGCTCGGGGGTTGCGGGGGCAGGAGTGTGACCTCGCCGCGCAGAGGTAAGTGCCGCTGAACTCTTGTGGGTTGCGCACCCGGCGGCTGCCGCTTGGCTGGGGCCGGGTGCGCTCACCGGCGCTTGCCGGGTGCCGCCTGCGCCCACCCTCCCCCACTCTCGGCTTCGCTCGAGCGGGAGGTGCCCCCATCGCCCCAGCGGCACGACTGCCCGCAGCCAAGGGGGAGGTGGGGATCCAACCACGGCCGACCCGCAGGCGCCGTACGACGCACGCCCCCCGAGCTCCTGGGCGAAGCCCCACCCCGGTTCGGGGTTACCGAATTCGGGTAATCGGAACCGTAACCTTTTTCGGACCCCGTGCGGACCAGCGGGTATCGGCAGTCGAACGCACGTACTTTAGTGTGGTCTTGTCCGGATTTGTCGACGGGCTTGTAACAGCGGTTCATGGACGGCCCCGGAGCGGGAACCTCCGGGTCATGACCCACAACACCCCGCTCTCCCCCCGCCCCCTCCGTCGCCTCTCGGACGTCACGCGCCGGGTGCTGACGGCCGCGCAGCTGCGCGCGCAGGGTGTCACCACCGCCGAGACGAACGAGCAGTGCCGGCCCGGTGGCCCCTGGCAGCAGATCCTGCCGGGTGTGTTCCTGCTGCACCCAGGCCCGCCCACCTCCGAGGAGCGGCTGCACGCGGTGCTGTCGTACGCGGCCCGCTCCCCGTTCCGCGAGACGGCAGCCGGGGCGGCAGGCGTGCCGGCCCAGCCGAACGCGGACGAGCCCCGCCCGGCGCCCCGCTACCCGGACGCGGTGATCACGGGCCTGGCCGCCCTGACGCTGCACGGCTTCTCGTCCGCTCCCCCGCTCCCCTCACTGGACACGATCGACGTCCTGGTCCCGCGCATGCGCCGGCTGCGGACCGTGGGCTGCGCGCGGATCGTCCGCACCCCGGCCCTGCCGACCCCGTCGTATGTGACCGGTCTGCCCGTCGCCCCCGTGCCGCGCGCCCTCGCCGACGCGGTCGCGGAACTCTCCGACGCGGCCGTCGTACGCCGGCTGCTGACGGAGGCGGTACGCGGCGGCCACACCGAACCGGCCGCCGTCGTACGGGAGTTGACGCAGGCCCGGCTGCTGAACCGGCCGCATGTCGTCGACGCGGTGGAGTCGCTGCTCGCCGAGGGGCGGGCCATCGCGGAGGACCACCTGTACCGGATGGTCCGCGAGCACGCCCTGCCCGACCCGGTGTGGAACGTCGACCTCCGCCTCCCCGGCGGCCCGCACCTCGGCGGTCTCGACGCGTACTGGCCGGAGCAGGCCGTCGCGGTCGAGCTGGACACCCGGGCCCCGCGCCAGGAGGACGACGCGCTGTGGTCCGAGTACGCCCGTAAGCGGGAGATGCTGGAGCGGCTCGGCATCACCGTCGTCCACATCACCCCCAGGAAGCTGCGCGACTCCCTGGAGCAGCAGGCGACCGTGGTCCGCACCGCCCTGATGGCGTCGTGCGACCGGGATCCGGCGGCGTACGTGGTGGTACTTCCCCGGTAATCCGGGTAACTCGGGGCCATCAGGAGGGGAGAGGAAGGGCCGCCGCCCGTTCGGCGGCCCTTCCTCATGCGTACAGGAGGAATTCATCTACCAGGGTGCCGGGTGGGCCGGGTAGAGTCCCCGATCACCCGCCGGTCGATCATGTGCGCGGTGGGACTGTTGTCCGAGTCATCAGGGGGAAGCATGAAGAGGCAGGCGTTCGGATCCGTCGTCAGAGGCGGGCTCGCGGTGGGGGCGGCCTTCGGGATGGTGCTGCTGGCCGACGGGACGGCGATGGCGGCCGACCGGTGGGTGTACTGGACCGAGGGCAACGACGACATCGAGATCGACCTCCACCGCGACGGCACCTTCCGCGGCTACGGCGTCTTCAACGCCGACCCGCACGGTCTCGTCAACCCGGTCCCCGGGGACGCGTTCCAGGCGTGCGACAAGTACGCCGACGGCAAGGGGATCGAGATCCAGCGGAAGTTCGAGGGCGGCTCCTGGCAGACCATGGCCACCACTCGGGGCATGAACGCGCCCCACTGCTCCCTCTGGGAGACCGACAACATGCCGGAGGAGACCTTCCTGGGCGTCCGCGTCTGCATCGTCGAGGGCACGCACCGGACGTGCTCGGACGACAGGTGGACCTGGGCCTGAGCCACCGCCGGGGCCCGGCCCACCTGTGGCCGGGCCCCTCCCGCCGTCGCCCGTCACCTCCTCGGTCGGCCGCGGCCGGTTCTGCCTACTTCGCGCAGAACTCCGCTTCCATGATCGGCAGGCTGTCGCCGTTCCAGTCGCTGTTGAAGTTGTAGGTGAAGGTGTGGCGGCCGTCGGCGGTGGTGGCGGTCTCGGAGGAGGAGCCGTGGATGCCGCCGCTGTGGCCCCAGAGCCGGACGCCGCAGGAGAGCTCGTAGGTGATGAGGCCGAGGCCGTAGCCGCCGCGTTCGCCGTCGAGGGGGATGACGTCCTTCATCTCCGCGAGCTGCTTCTTCGGGAGGAGCTTGCCGCGCAGGAGGGCCGAGTAGAAGCGGTTGAGGTCGTCGGGGTCGGAGACCATCGCGCCCGCCGCGCCGGCCGCCGAGGGGTTGAACTCCGTGACGTCGTACGTCCTGCCGTCCGTGGTCTCCGCGAGCTTGGAGTAGGCGCGGCTGTGCGGCTTCGGGAGGGTGGGGTCGGTGCCGGGGACCCTGGTGTCGGTCAGGCCGAGGGGCTTGATGACGCGGGCGCGGATCTCGTGGGCGTACGAGTTGCCGGTGGCCTTCTCAATCACCAGGCCGGCGAGCACGTAGTTGGTGTTGGAGTAGCTCCAGTCGGTGCCCGGGGCGAAGGCGGGTTCGTGCTTCATGGCGATGCCGACCAGTTCGCGCGGGCTCCAGGTGCGGTAGCGGTTCTTGTGGAAGCCGTCGGCGAGGAAGACGTCCTTCACGAACCGCTCGTCCGAGGTGTACTCGGCGATTCCGCTGGTGTGGTTGAGGAGCTGGCGGAGTGTCACCTCGCGGCCGTCGTGACCCTTGCCGCGCACCACGCCCGGCAGCCACTTCTCCACCTTGTCGTCCAGCGACAGCCGGCCCTCCGCCTCCAGTTGCAGCAGCACGGTGGAGACGAAGGTCTTGGTGATGCTGCCGACGCGGAAGTGGTCGCGGGCGGAGCGCGGTGCGCCCGTCCTCAGGTCGCCGACGCCCGAGGTCGCCTTCCAGACGCCGTGTTCGTCCTTGGCCTGGGCGGCGATGCCGATGACACCGTCCCGCACATTGGCGTCCATAGCCTTCTGGGTGGCGCGATGGTCGTCTCTCGCCGGGGCCCCGGCCGGTACGGCCGCCACCGCCGGGGCGGCCAGCGCCACCGCGGCGGCCACGGCGGTCGCCGCCAGCAGAGCGGTACGGGTCGGGCGGATCGTGCGGGTCGTGCGTGCTGACATGTCGGTCTCCCCCTTCGCCCGACATTCTCGGCGACTCCGAGAACGGCCGGTCGGGGAAGGGGACACCGGCGGTACGCGCCAGGGTTGAGCGGTGTACGGCAGTTGAGCTGTTTTCAGCCCTTTCGAAGGACGAGTTCCGTGTTGCGGTCGCCGGGGGTGCCGGTGAGTGTGTCGCGGCGGCCGGGGGCGTTGTAGGAGAGCTCGCGGTACAGGGCGGCGAGGCCGGTCTGCGAGAGGTCCGTGAAGTTCGTGGCGTGCGGGGCGGCGGATTCGATCAGAGTGGTGAAGAGGGAGATCGTGCCGTCCTTGTTGTCCACCAGCTCGATGACCCGGGCGAGTTGGGGGAAGTCGATGTGGGAGGCGGTCGAGATCTCCCAGAACGAGCCGCCGCCCGACGACGAGTGCGGGGTGATGCGGTTGCGGTGGCTGTGGCCGTTCACCCAGGCCAGCACGTTCCGGTGGCGGCCGAGCAGGGACAGCACCTCGTCGCCGCCGTGGCGGGCCTCGGTGGGGCGGGCGGGGTCCTTGCGGAGGTTCCGCATCGACTTGCTGGTGTGGTGGCTGAAGACGACCGCGTACGAACCGTCCTTGGCCGCCTCCTTCAGCGTACGGTCCAGCCACTTGAGCTGGGCCGTGCCGAGCGAGCCCTCGTAGTGGCCGCCGGGGTCGGTGGAGTCGAGGCTGATACCGATGACGTCGTCGGCGATACGGAAGGCGTAGTACTGGGTGCGGGCGTCCAGGTTGGCCTTCGAGTAGCCGTGACCGACCGGGCCGGGGCCCGTGTGGGCCGGGTCCAGGTGGGCCTTCAGGTACTCCTGCGGGGTGAAGGGGGCGCGGTTCTCGTCCGGGGTGACCGAGCGCATCTTCTTCGCCTGGGCCTTGAGGATGGCCTTCCACTCGGCGCCCCGGGGGTCGCCGCCGCTCTTGACGTTGTCCCAGATGGCCTTCCCGACCTTCTCGTCCAGCGTCATCAGCTTCTTACCGCCGACCGCGAAGTCGGCGAAGTAGGAGTCGCCGGGGGCGTAGCAGCCGCCGGGGAGGGAGTCGTGGTTGCCGACCGTGGAGTACCAGGGGACGTTCAGGCCGGGGCTGTTGACCTCGCGGATGGCGGCGGCCAGGAAGCCGTTCAGGTGCGGGAAGCCGAGCTGCTTGTCGGCGTCGCGGAGGGCGGCGTCCGGCTGCCAGTAGAGCTTGAGGCCGCTGTTCTGGACGCCCTCGTAGCGGCGCGGGTCACCGGAGTTGGGGGTGACGCGGCCACCGCTCATCACCTTCAGGAACCAGTCCAGTTCCGTCTTGGAGTTGTTGTCGGTGTTGTCGCCGGTCGTCATGACGAAGTGGAGCGGGGAGCCGGTCACCGGGGCGCCACGCAGCGCGTTCACCCGCTCGACGAGCGAGACCGCGCCGGCCACGGACAGCGCCTCCTGCGGGCGCCAGGCGCTGGCGGTCTGGGCGCGCAGGTACTCGTAGCGCAGCGGGTGCTGGACGTCCACGACGTGCAGGTCGGTGAACTGCACGAACGACGCCAGTGCCGTACGGCGCTTCTCCCGGCCGGACTTGGGGGTCGCCAGGTCACCGCGGACGACCCGCGCCCAGGCCGGGCCGGCGCCGAGACGGCGGTAGCCGGAGGAGTTGCGGGGGGCGGCGACCGAGGAGAGGGTCGTGCCCCGGGTGTAGGGCGCGAGGGGCGCGGCCGGGGCCTCTCTGTTGGAGAGGTTGGCGAGGGGGACCTCGGTGGCCGCGGCCCGGTCGGCGGCGGAGGCTGCCGCGTGGGCGTCGGCCTCCGGCCGCAGGGCGAAGCCGGCCCCCGCGGCGAGGCCGACCGCGCCGGTGGCGGCGAGGAAGGCCCGGCGGTCAGGGTTGGTGGCGGCGGCAGCGACTGAGCGTATGCGCGACATGGCGCGGTCTCCCCGAGTGCGAACGCGTCGGAAGTGGTCGCGGGGGCCTCCGGCCGGGTTGCGGCCGATGGTGTTTCCCGCTCGTACTTGATGCTTGGCAGCCGGGGTGGCCTGGACGTTAACGAGGCGGCAACGGGCGGCGCCGATCACCGTACGTGGATCTTCGGGCACGGTGTGCGTCCACTGGGGGTTCCCGAATGTGAGCGAGAGCGAGGGGAAGCGGTCACTCCTTGTTCATCTGCGGGGGTAGGGCACCTATTCGCCGTGGGGTGGGGAGAGTTGGGTGAGCGCGGGTGCGTCGTGGCTTGTCGCGCAGTTCCCCGCGTCCCTAGTGGGGCGCCGGCGGTTTCAGGTGGCCGTTCTCGGGGCGTTCCCGCCACAGGCGTAGGGCCGCGTCCACCAGGTCCACCCGCTCCAGGGTCGGGATCTCCTCCAGGGGGTGCCAGGCGGCCAGGTCCGTGGAGCCGTCCGTTTCGGGGCGGAGGTCGCCGCCGGTGATGCGGGCCTCGTAGACGATGCGGAGCGCCTGGAAGTCGAGGCGGGTGCCGAGGCGGCGAGGGTGGTGGCGGCGCTTGGTGTCGATGCCGAGGAGGACGGTGGGGTCGACGGTGTAGCCGGTCTCCTCGGCGGCCTCGCGGACGACCGTGTCGTACGGGTCCTCGCCGTGCTCCATGCCGCCGCCGGGCAGGGTCCACTTCCTGTCGCCCTCGGGCGAGACCCAGCGGGCCAGCAGCAGATGTCCCTCGCGGACGCACACGGCGTAGGCCGCCACCCTCAACTCCTCGCGCATGACCAGACGTTAGCCAAAATGTCCGCTCCTGCGCGGTCGGCGGCGACAGCATCGGTGGCGGGTTTACGCCATGACACAATTCCGCCTCGGTCAACACTCCCCAAACATGTGTCACTTCGGTAAGGCTGAGCGATCATCCGGGACCGCATAACGGACCGGACCGATCCGAACCCGCCGCTCGGATCATCAATGCTCGTTCTCACCTGAATTCCTCACCTACAGGGACGCTGATGACCCTCACCCCCCATCCCGGCCCCCGGCCGGGTGCGAGACGCGTGGCGCGCATAGCCGTGGCCGCGGGACTCGTCGCCGCGCTCTCCGCGGCCGGACCGATACCCATGGCCTTCTCGGCGGACGATCCGTCCAGCGCCGTCCCGGCCGACGGCGGCGTCAAGTCCGCGCACGACAAGCTCGGTTCGAGCGACGCCGATCTGCTTGCCGAGGCCAAGGCCGACGGCGACAAGAACGTCACGATGATGATCGCCACCACGCCCGGCAAGACCGAACAGGTCGCCGAGCAGCTGGACGCGGTCAAGGGCGGCTCCGTGGGCCGTACCTACGACAAGCTCGGCTACGTCCGCGCCACGGTCCCGACCAAGAGCGCCGACTCCGCCATCTCGGCCGCCGCGAAGCTCTCCTCCGTGCAGGGCATCGACCTGCGCCAGGAGATCGTCCTCGACGACCCGTCGCCGGTCTCGGCCAAGGACACGAAGTCGCAGGCCACGACGGCGAAGACGTACCCGGCGCCGGGCAAGAACACCCCCGCCGAGAACCCGTACAACCCGTCCTTCGAGACGGGCGCCGTCGACTTCGTGAAGCAGAACCCGAAGGCGGACGGCCGGGGCATCACCATCGGCGTCCTGGACTCCGGAGTCGACCTCGGGCACCCCGCGCTGCAGAAGACCTCCACCGGCGAGCGCAAGATCGTCGACTGGGTGACGTCCACCGACCCGATCGTCGACGGCGACGGCAGCTGGCGCCCGATGACGAACTCGGTCGCCGGGCCCACCTTCACCTACGGCGGCCGGACCTGGACCGCGCCCGCGGGCTCGTACTCCGTCAACCTCTTCCGTGAGTCGATCACGGCGGCCGGTGACGCGGCGGGCGACGTGAACCGCGACGGCGACACCACCGACGCGTGGGGCGTGCTCTACGACGCGGCGGCCGGCACGGTCACCGTCGACGTGAACCAGAACTTCGACTTCACCGACGACCAGCCGATGAAGCCGTACAAGGACGGGTACCAGATCGGCTACTTCGGTACCGACGACCCGTCGACCGAGGTCGCCGAGCGCCAGCCGTTCGTCGTCGAGTACCGCAAGGACGTCCCGATGGACCCCTACGGGGGCGACTGGGTCGGCAAGAAGGCCGACTTCGTCAACATCGGTCTCATCTCCAGCGAGCACGGCACCCACGTCGCCGGCATCACCGCCGCGAAGGGCCTGTTCGGCGGGAAGATGAACGGCGCCGCGCCCGGTGCGCAGATCGTCTCCTCCCGCGCCTGCGAGTTCGGCCCCGGCTGCACCAACGTGGCGCTCACCGAGGGCATGATCGACCTCGTCGTCAACCGTGGCGTCGACATCGTCAACATGTCCATCGGCGGCCTCCCGGCGCTGAACGACGGCAACAACGCGCGCGCCGAGCTCTACACGCGCCTCATCGACACCTACGGTGTCCAGCTGGTCATCTCGGCCGGCAACTCCGGCCCGGGTGCCAACACGATCGGCGACCCCGGCCTGGCCGACAAGGTGATCTCGGTCGGCGCGTCCATCTCCAAGGAGACCTGGGCGTCCAACTACGGCTCGCAGGTCGCCAAGGACTACCAGCTGTTCAACTTCTCCTCGCGCGGCCCGCGTGAGGACGGCGGCTTCACGCCGACCCTGGTGGCGCCGGGTGCCGCGGTCAACACCGCGCAGACCTGGCTGCCGGGCTTCATCGCCCCCGAGGCGGGCTACACGCTCCCGGCCGGCTACCAGATGCTCAACGGCACCTCGATGGCCTCCCCGCAGGCGGCCGGCGCCTCCGCGCTGCTGCTCAGCGCCGCGAAGCAGAAGGGCATCGACCTGACGCCCCTGAAGCTGCGCACCGCGCTGAACTCGACCGCCGACCACATCAGCGGCGTCCAGGCGTACGCCGAGGGCGCGGGCCTGATGAACATCGTCGACGCGTGGAAGTCGATCAAGAAGGGCGCGACCGCGCACGAGTACTCGGTCAAGGCCCCCGTCGACACGGCGATCGACTTCGCGCTGAAGACGCCGGGCTTCGGCACCGGCATCTACGACCGTGAGGGCGGCCTCAAGGTCGGTCAGAAGAAGACGTACGAGGTGACCATCACCCGTACCTCCGGCGCGGACAAGGCCATCCGCCACGAGCTGCACCTGGAGAACAACCGGGACGACACGTTCCGGATCGTCGGCGACGACGAGATCTCCCTGCCGCTGAACAAGCCAGTCACCGTGAAGATCGCCGCCAAGCCGGAGAACTCCGGCATCAGCAGCGCGATCCTGGAGATCGACGACCCGAAGACCGTCGGCATCGACCGGCAGGTCCTCAACACGGTGGTCGCGTCCACGCCGCTGAAGTACACCCACTCGGCGTCGGGCACGGTCCAGCGCAACTCCTTCAAGTCGTACTTCATCACCGTCCCCGAGGGCGCCAAGACCCTCGAGGTCGCGATCAGCGGGCTGAAGGACAAGAGCCAGACCCGGTTCATCGCCAACCACCCGTACGGCCTGGCGGTCGAGAGCACCAGCTCGCTGACCTGCTACAGCAACTATCAGGACGGCGGGGGCTGCAAGCCGGACGTGCGCTCGTACGCCAACCCGCAGCCCGGTGTCTGGGAGATCGAGGTCGAGTCGCGCCGTACGTCGCCGCTGCTCGACAACCCCTACAAGCTGAACTTCGCGGTCTACGGCGCCAGCTTCGACCCGGAGGTCGTCACCGTCCCCGAGGCCAAGGTCGGCACCCCGACCGCCGCCACCTGGAAGGTGACCAACGCTCTCGCCCCCGTCGACGGCAAGCTGGCGGGCGGCCCGCTGGGCTCGGCCAAGACCGACCGGCCGACCATCGCCACCGGTGTCACCCAGACCACCACGGTCGAGGTGCCCGCGGGCGCCGAGTCCCTGGACGTCACCATCGGCAACACGGCGGACACGGGCGCCGACCTGGACCTGTACGTCTACGACGCCGCGGGCACCGAGGTCGGCAGCTCCGCGGACGGCGACTCCGAGGAGTCCGTCTCCGTCCCGAAGCCGGCCGCCGGTACGTACACCATCGAGGTCGTGGGCTACGCGGTTCCGGCCGGGTCGACCGCGTACGACTACCGCGACGTGTTCTTCTCCTCCGCCCTCGGCGAGGTGAAGGTCGCGGACACCGCCGTCAAGCTCGGCACGGGCGGCTCGACGACCGTCTCCGGTGATGTCGTCGCCGCCGCCGAGGCGCCGGCCGGCCGGGAGTTCTTCGGCCAGGTCCAGCTGGTGAACGCGCGCGGCACGGTCGCGGGCACCGGCAGCGTGCGGATCGAGAAGGTCACGCCGTAGTGCGCCAGTAGGTGCGCGTGAGGCGTGTGTGAGGGGCGGGTGTCCGGGTGGGCACCCGCCCCTTCGGCGTTCGGCCGGAGGGGGTCAGTCGCACCCCAGCCGCTCGGAGTCCGGCAGCGCCTCCTCGATCCAGGCCCGGTCGCGGGCGATCTCGGCCTCCTTCGTGGTCCAGATGTCCGGCTCCGCGCTGTCGTGCGGGATGCCGACGAGGACGTGGTCGCCCTTCTTCAGCCGGGGGTCGACGTCGTGGTCCATGGGGAACACGATCCGCTTCTCTCCCTGGTCCGGCTTGATCCAGCGGTCCACGTCGACCGTGATCCGGTCCCGCCCGGCACCGGTCACGGGTGCGACCTCGGTGACCGTCCCCTCGACGATGAGGCGGGAGCAGGCGACGTATCCCTCCCGGCTGAGCGAGCCGGAGTCGTCGCCCCCGCCGCCGACCTCCTTGTCGGCCGCCCCGTCGGAGGCGGCACCCGAGTCGGACTTCGTCGCGCTCGCCCCGCCGTCGGCCTGGACGACGACCCAGCCCACGCCGAGGACCACGGAGGCGGCCGCCGCGGCGGCGAGGGTGCCGAAGGTGATCCTCAGGGCGCGCCGGGCTCGGGAGGGCCGCGGCAGCAGGGGCCTCACCGACGCGACGGGGGCCGGCGCGGGCCCGGGCAGGTGCCCGGAATCCGTCTCGGCACCGGCCGCGTCCCCCGGCCGCGCGGCCACGGGTCGCCCCGGCGGAGCCCCGGCCACGGCGTCCCCGTCGGGCACCGCCAGCGCCTCACCGATCAGCCCCAGCTGCTCCCTCAACAACGCGACATCGGCGACCGCCGCGTCCCGCGAGGCCATGAACTCGGCATCCCGCAGAGCCTCTTCGGGCAACGGCTCGTCGAGCAGGGCGGCCATCAGCGCGTCCATGCCGGCGTAGGTGGGACCGTCGTGCGCGTGGTCGTCGTGCGGGTGGTCGTCGTGCGGGTGGTCGTCGTAGGCGGGGCCTGCGTTCCGGCCGCCCCCGTGGGCGAGGCCGTCGCGCTCGGAGCCGTCGACACCGAGACGAAGACGATCGGACGCGGCCTCGCCACGCCCGGCGCCCCCACGTCGTACGACACCACTGCGCCCGGCGTCCCCGCGACCGGCACCGCCGTGCTCGGCGTCCCGGTGCCCGGCACCGCCGTGCTCGGCGTCCCCATGCGCGCCGTCCCCATGCTCGGCGCCACTACGCGCGGCGTCCTCGCGCTCGGCGCTACTACGCGCGCCGTCCCCATGCGCACCACCTCCGCGCGCGCCGTCCCCGTGCGGGGCACCGCTGGGTTCGGTGTCCCCGAGCGCACCGTCCCCGCGCTCGGCGCCCCCGTGCGGGGCACCACTGTGCTCGGCGCCCCCGTCCGCGATGTCCTCGTGCTCGGCGTCGCGCCTGCTGTCGTCCCGGGCGGTCATGTCACACCACCTCGTCCTCGTGCAGGCGGGTGCGCAGAGCGCGGACCGCCGAGTGGAGCCTGCTCTTGACCGTGCCCTCGGGGATGCCGAGCTCGTCGGCGATCCCGCGGACCGGCAGGTCGGCGTAGAAGCGCAGGACGAGGACCTGGCGCAGGGCGTCGGGCAGCTCGTCCAGGCCTCGGGCGACGGCGAGCGAGAGCACGCTGGATTCCTCGCCGGAGGGGTGCGCGACCGGCTGGCGCAGTGAGGCCAGGCGCTCGCCGAGGCGCTCCTGGCGGCGCTTGGCGCGGTGCCAGTCCATCGCCAGGTTGGAGGCGACCACCGCCGCCCACGCGGACACGTCCCGCGGTGCCTCACGGCCGCTCGCGGCCCGCTCCAGCAGCCGCAGCCGTACCTGCTGTACCCCGTCCAGCAGGTCCGACTGCGGCACACCGCCGAGCGCGAGCACGGCCCGCACCCGCCGCTCCTGGGCCTCGTCCAGTGGGTCGTCCGCCTCCTGGACGTCCTCGACGTGGCGCGCCTTTCTGCGCAGCACAGTCCCCCCTCCCCTCCCGCGTTTCCCCTACGACGCCGACACGGGCCGAAACGTTCGAAGGGTTCGGCACGACTTTCCCGGCGACACGCAGAGGCGTACGTCACACCTTCGCGTGCACCCGGGTGCCGTGGGCAGGGTCGAGGCAGCACAGCTTGCGGTACGGGGCCGCCACAGGACGAATTTCTCCAGCTCAGCCGGGGTGACGGCCAAAGAAGCGGCTCCGGTGCCGGGGGCGGTCGCGTCTCGCCGTCCGGGCGTTCCGGTCAAAGGATTGGACAGGCGGACCCGGCCTGACCGCATGATGGAAACGCCTCGGCCATGCCGCAGACACACACAAGCCACGTAAAGGGAGTCGCCGTGAGGGTCGGAATCGTCGGAGCCACCGGTCAGGTCGGCACGGTCATGCGCAGGATCCTCAAGGACCGAGACTTCCCGACGCGCGAGCTGCGCCTGTTCGCGTCCGCGCGCTCGGCCGGTTCGGTCATCGACGGGGTGACGGTCGAGGACGCGGCGACCGCCGACTACTCCGGCCTGGACATCGTCCTGTTCTCGGCGGGCGGCGCGACCTCCCGGGCGCTGGCCGAGAAGGTGGCGTCCCAGGGCGCGGTCGTGATCGACAACTCCTCCGCGTGGCGCCGTGACCCCGAGGTACCGCTCGTGGTCTCCGAGGTGAACCCGCACGCGATCACCGACCGCCCCAAGGGCATCATCGCCAACCCGAACTGCACGACGATGGCCGCGATGCCGGTCCTGCGTCCGCTGCACGACGAGGCGGGCCTCGAAGCGCTGGTCGTCGCCACCTACCAGGCGGTCTCCGGCTCCGGTCTCGCGGGCGTCGCGGAGCTGCACGGCCAGGTCCAGAAGGTCGGGGGCGACGCGGACAAGCTGACGCACGACGGCTCGGCGGTCGACTTCCCCGAGCCCGGCGTCTACAAGCGGCCCATCGCCTTCAACGTGATCCCGCTCGCCGGTTCGATCGTCGACGACGGCCTGCACGAGACGGACGAGGAGCAGAAGCTCCGCCACGAGTCCCGCAAGATCCTGGAGATCCCCGGGCTCAAGGTCTCCGGCACCTGTGTCCGCGTCCCGGTCTTCTCCGGCCACTCCCTCCAGGTCAACGCCCGCTTCGCGCGTCCGATCTCGGTGGAGCGCGCAACGGAGCTGCTGGCCGGCGCCCCGGGTGTCGCCCTCTCCGACATCCCGACCCCCCTCCAGGCCGCCGGCCAGGACCCCTCCTTCGTCGGCCGCATCCGCGCCGACGAGACCGTGGACAACGGCCTCGCCCTCTTCGTCTCCAACGACAACCTCCGCAAGGGCGCCGCGCTGAACGCGGTGCAGATCGCGGAGCTGGTGGCGGCGGAGCTGAGCGAGAAGTAGGCACGGGGTACGGACGGACGGGGCGGTCACTCCGCGAGGGGTGGCCGCCCCGTCGGCGTCACGGCCGTCGCACCTCGTACAGGAAACAGCCGTACTCGACGGCCCGGACATGCACGAGCGCGACGTCGGGGTCCGCGAAGGCCTCGGCGAAGGCGGCGTCGAAGCCCTCGGGTCCCTCGGGCTCCTCGACCAGCCGTCCGCCGAGAATGCGTCCGTCGGCGGAGTAGCGGCGAACCGTCCGGTGGGCGTTGCCGAACGGGTGACCGTCACCGACCGGACCCGGGCACGTCTCGGCATGGACGAAGACGGGCCCCTGCTCGTCGTACGCCCCCGGATCGGCGCCCGCCCGCGCCGCCCAGCGCCGGAGGGGCGCGTAGGACACCAGGACGATCCGCTCCCCGGGTTCACCGTGCCGCAGACAACAGCGCAGCGGCGCGCCGCCCTCGTCGTCCGTGAACGGCTCGCGCGAGCGCCCCGAGTCGTCGGCCGAGCGGAGTTCCGTCAGCGCCTGCGGGTCGATGGGGCGCGGGATGTACGTGGTTGTCGTGAGCGTGGTCATGTGCCCCAGGCTCGCGCGCGCACGGCCTGGTCACCGGCGGGAAACGGACATCGCGTTCCCCGCCGGTCCCGTGGAAGGATGGCGCAACCCACACATACCGAGGAGATGACCGCGTGCCTGGCACAAACCTGACCCGCGACGAGGCTCAGCAGCGGGCGGCGCTGCTCAGCGTCGACTCGTACGAGATCGATCTCGACCTCTCCGGCGCGCAGGAGGGCGGCACCTACCGGTCCGTGACCACGGTGCGCTTCGACGTCGCGGAGAACGGCGCCGCGTCCTTCATCGACCTGGTGGCCCCGGCCGTCCACGAGGTGACCCTCAACGGCGACGCGCTGGACCCGGCGGAGGTCTTCAAGGACTCCCGGATCTCGCTGCCCGGCCTGCTGGAGGGCCGCAACATCCTGCGGGTCGTCGCCGACGCCGCGTACACCAACACCGGTGAGGGCCTGCACCGGTTCGTCGACCCGGTCGACGACCAGGCGTATCTGTACACCCAGTTCGAGGTCCCGGACGCCCGTCGCGTCTTCGCGAGCTTCGAGCAGCCGGACCTGAAGGCCACCTTCCAGTTCACCGTGAAGGCGCCGACCGGCTGGACCGTCATCTCCAACTCGCCGACGCCGGAGCCCAAGGACGACGTCTGGGTCTTCGAGCCGACGCCCCGGATCTCGACGTACATCACGGCGCTCATCGTCGGCCCGTACCACTCCGTGCACAGCGTGTACGAGAAGGACGGGCAGAGCGTGCCGCTCGGCATCTACTGCAGGCCCTCCCTCGCCGAACACCTGGACTCCGACGCGATCTTCGAGGTCACCCGGCAGGGCTTCGACTGGTTCCAGGAGAAGTTCGACTACGCGTACCCGTTCAAGAAGTACGACCAGCTGTTCGTACCGGAGTTCAACGCGGGCGCGATGGAGAACGCGGGCGCGGTGACCATCCGCGACCAGTACGTGTTCCGCTCGAAGGTGACGGACGCCGCGTACGAGGTCCGGGCCGAGACCATCCTCCACGAGCTGGCCCACATGTGGTTCGGCGACCTGGTGACGATGGAGTGGTGGAACGACCTGTGGCTGAACGAGTCGTTCGCCACCTACACGTCCATCGCCTGCCAGGCCGACGCGCCCGGTTCCCGGTGGCCGCACTCCTGGACCACGTTCGCCAACTCCATGAAGACCTGGGCGTACCGGCAGGACCAGCTGCCGTCCACGCACCCGATCATGGCGGAGATCAACGACCTGGACGACGTGCTCGTCAACTTCGACGGCATCACGTACGCGAAGGGGGCGAGCGTGTTGAAGCAGCTCGTCGCGTACGTCGGCCAGGACGAGTTCTTCCGGGGCGTGCAGGCGTACTTCAAGGCGCACGCGTACGGCAACACGCGTCTGTCCGATCTGCTGGGCTCCCTGGAGGAGACCTCGGGCCGCGATCTGAAGTCGTGGTCGAAGGCGTGGCTGGAGACCGCGGGCATCAACGTCCTGCGCCCGGAGATCGAGACGGACGGGGAGGGCGTCATCACGGCCTTCGCGATCCGTCAGGAGGCCCCGGCGCTGCCCACGGGCGCGAAGGGCGAGCCGACGCTCCGTCCGCACCGCATCGCGGTCGGCCTGTACGAGCTGGACGAGGCCGGCGGCAAGCTGGTCCGTGACGAGCGGATCGAGCTGGACGTCGACGGCGAACTGACCGCCGTACCGCAGCTGGTGGGCAGGCGCCGCCCGGCCGTGGTCCTCCTCAACGACGACGACCTGTCGTACGCGAAGGTCCGCCTGGACGAGCAGTCCCTCGCGTTCGTCACCGAGCACCTCGGCGACTTCGAGGCCTCCCTCCCCCGCGCGCTGTGCTGGGCCTCGGCCTGGGACATGACGCGTGACGCGGAGCTCGCGACCCGCGACTACCTGTCCCTCGTCCTGTCGGGCATCGGCAAGGAGTCGGACATCGGTGTCGTGCAGTCCCTGCACCGCCAGGTGAAGCTGGCGATCGAGCTGTACGCCGACCCGACGGCCCGTGAGGCGCTGCTGACCCGCTGGACGGACGCCACGCTCGCGCATCTGCGCGCGGCGGAGGCCGCCTCCGACCACCAGCTGGCCTGGGCGCGCGCGTTCGCCGCGACCGCCCGCACCCCCGAGCAGCTGGACCTCCTGGAGGCCCTGCTGGAGGGCACGCAGACGATCGAGGGCCTGGCCGTCGACACCGAGCTGCGCTGGTCCTTCGTCCAGCGGCTCGCGGCGGTGGGCCGTTACGACGAGGCGGAGATCGCCGGCGAGTACGAGCGGGACAAGACGGCCGCCGGTGAGCGGCACGCGGCCACGGCCCGTGCCTCCCGCCCGACCGCCGAGGCCAAGGCGGAGGCCTGGTCCCAGGTCATCGAGTCGGACAAGCTGCCCAACGCCCTTCAGGAAGCGGTCATCGGCGGTTTCGTCCAGACCGGCCAGCGTGACCTCCTCGCCCCGTACACCGACAAGTACTTCGAGGTGGTCAAGGGCATCTGGGAGGCCCGTTCCCACGAGATCGCCCAGCAGATCGCGATCGGCCTCTACCCGACGGTCCAGGTCTCGGCCGAGACCCTGCACAAGACGGACACCTGGCTGGCGACCGCCGAGCCCAACGCGGCCCTCCGCCGCCTGGTCTCGGAGTCCCGCTCGGGCGTGGAACGCGCCCTCAAGGCACAGGCCGCGGACGCGGCGGCGACCTCGGCGTAGCCGGGAGCGGTGGTACGACGACGGGGGCGCCCGGTGACATCACCGGGCGCCCCCGTCGTTGTCAGTGGCAGGCCTGATCATGTCCGGTATGACCGACGACCGACACGCCCCGTATGTCCGAGACCTCTACTCCCGGCTTGCCGTCGATCTGCTCCCCGCCGAACTCGCCGAGCGCTGGACCGCCCTGGTACGCCCGTGCGCCAGGCTCCGCCGGGCGGCGGAGGGCGAGCCGGTCGCGGCCACGCTCGGCGGGGAGCCGGAGCTGCCGGCCGGGGCCGACTGGCCCGAGCATCCGGGGCACGGCCCCCTGTCCTTCGTCGCGTCGGTGCGGTGCGCGGCGCTTCCGCGCGAGGGGCTGGGGGAGGGGTTCCCTCCCGACGGGACGCTGCTCTTCTTCGCCGTCGACTTCTCCGTCGACTCGTCCGTCGACTCGTCCGTCGGCTCCTCCTTCGAGGGGCGAGGCGGGGCCCACGTGTTGTACGTCCCGGCCGGCACTCCGACCTTCCCGGTGGCCGCACCCCAGGAGTTGACGCCGTCCCCGCGCACGGACCTCACCGCGCCCCCGGAAGAGAGCGCGCCCGATCTGTGGCTGCCCCGGGCCAGGCAAGCCCTGCTCGGGGAGGGCGAGCTGTGGCCGCACCCCCGCCGGATCCCCAGTGAACTCCGACCGTTCCACCGGGCCTTCGGACGCCTGCGTACCCGGGTCGGCCATCAGATAGGCGGCCACGCCCTCCCCGTCCAGGGGCCGGTGGAGTACGAGATCGCGGGAGCGGAGCTCGGTGAGGGCCTCCCCTGGGGCGATCCGCTCCTCGACCGCGAAGCCGAACGGTGGGTGCTGCTGGCCCAGTTCGACGGGGCCGGTGACGGTGCCGGGGAGCTGTCATGGGGTGGCGCGGGCACGCTGTACTGGTTCATCAGGCCCGAGGACCTCACCGCCCACCGCTTCGGCGGGGCGCGGCTCGTCGTGCAGTGCTAGCCGGCCGGGCGTCGGCCCGGTCGGGCGCGGCCGGAGCTGGCCCAGGATCGTCGCGCCGAAGGCGATGGTCATGCCGAGGAGTTGGAGGGGGGTGAGGGCCTGGCCGAGGGCCGCCCAGCCGACGATCGCCGCCGTGAGGGGGGAGAGGGGGCCGAGGAAGGTGACCTGGGTGGCGGAGAGGCGGCCGATACCTCGGATCCAGAGCCAGTAGGAGACGGCCGTGTTGGCGAGGGCGAGGTAGAGGTAGCCGCCGATCGCTCGGGTGTCCAGGGGCGGGGGTGCGCCCTCGACGAGGAGGGCGAGCGGGGCGATCAGGAGGCCGCCCGCGGTCAGTTGCCATCCGGCGAGGGCGAGCGGGCCGACACCGGCCGGGCGGCCCCAGCGCTTGGTGAGGACCGTGCCGGTGGACATGGAGGCGGTGGAGGCGAGCGCCGCGAACAGGCCGACCGGGTCCAGCGCGCCCGCCGCCTTCAGGACGACCAGGCTGACGCCGAGGGCCGCGGCGATTCCGGTGAGCAGGGTGCGTACGGTCGGCCGCTCCCCCAGCAGCACGGTCGCCAGGCCCGCGACGAACAGCGGGCCGACCGAGCCGACCACCGCCGCCATACCGCCCGGCAGCCGGTACGCGGAGAGGAAGAGGAGCGGGAAGAAGGCGCCGATGTTCAGCGCGCCCAGCGCCGCGGCCTTCCACCACCAGACCCCGCGCGGCAGCCTGCGCGAGATCGCCAGAAGCAGCAGCCCCGCCGGGAGCGCGCGCACCAGGCCCGTGAACAGGGGGCGGTCGGCCGGCAGGAACTCCGTCGTGACGGCGTAGGTGGTGCCCCAGGAGATGGGGGCGATCGCGGTCAGGGCTATGAGGGAGAGACGGCTCGCTGTGTGCATGGTGTTCGCGGTGTTCGGGGCGGGCGCGGTGTGCGCGGTCATGGGACGCGTCCTTCGCGGCGGGAGGGTCTGCTCGATCAGCGTGATTCATTAGCTTGCTTGTAATTAGCTTAGCGCTAAGCAACTTTCCGTCAAGCCACTTTCTTGCGGCCGACCCATCGGCGTCCGATACTCGGCGTATGAACGCGCGCCCCGAGCCCGACCAGCCCCTCCGCGACCCCGTCGACGCGATCATCGAGCAGTGGGCGGTCGCACGGCCCGACCTCGACACCACCGCGATGGAGGTGTTCGGCCGCGTCAACCGGCTCTCACGGGCGCTCGGCGACCGGATGGAGAAGACGTACGCGCGGTTCGGTGTCTCGCGCGGCGAGTTCGACGTGCTCGCGACCCTGCGGCGGTCCGGCGAGCCGTACACCCTCTCTCCCCGTCAGCTCTCCGCCACCCTGATGCTCACCACCGGCGGTATGACCGGCCGCCTCGACAAGCTCGAACGCGCGAACCTCCTGCGGCGCTCCCCCGACCCGCACGACCGCCGGGGCCTCCAGGTCACCCTCACCGACGAGGGCCTGCGCCTGATCGACGACGCCCTCGTCGCGGGGCTCGCCGTCCAGACCGAGGCGCTCTCCCATCTGAACGACGAACAGGCCGGCCAACTGGCCGGCCTGCTGAGGATGCTGGTGGTGGGAACGGGGTCATGAGGACGCGTCGAGGGCACCCTCCGCACTGGTGTGCGGAGGGTGCCCTCGTCGGAAAGCGTCGGGAAGGGTGGGGCGGCCGGGGCCGTCAGGCCTTCGCCTTGGCCCTGGCCTTCGGCTGACGGTCCGTCGACCTGTCCAGGACCATCACCAGGCCGGCGATCACCGCGAACAGCGCGAGCGGTGCCACGACGAAGAGGCCGAGCGTCTCGATCACGCTGAGGCCGGGGCCCGGGTCGTCGCCGTCGTCGGGCGTCACCGCGAGCGCGGGGGACGACATGAGCAGCATCATCAGCGTCGTACCGGCAGCCAGGGCGCCGGCGCGCAGGGCGTTCTTCTTGTCCACGCGCTAAAGGTAACGAACGTGGGTGAGCTGCGCGCGACCGGGGGCGCCTAATAGCTCGGGGGCGCGGTTCGTCGGCGAGCGCGGGCCCGGTGGGGCTTCTCGCGCAGTTCCCCGCGCCCCTCAAGATTCAGGCCCCTGCGGGCCTGAAAGACCAAGGCCCCGCCGGCCTGAAAAGCGACGGGGCTGCGGGTTGGAAAAGCACGGGGCGCAGCCCCTGCTTTTCAGGGGCGCGGGGAACTGCGCGACCAGCCACAACCCACCCGCACCCGCCAACGAACCGCACCCCCCCCTCACGCGCCCCGAAGCACATCCACCAGCGCATGCAGCCGAGGTGACGCCGCCAAGTCCTCCAGCGTCGCCGGGCGCCCCGCCGCGTCGGCGATCGGCAGGCGCCAGTTCGGATACTGATCCCACGTGCCGGGAAGGTTCTGCGGCCGCCGGTCACCGAGCGCGTCGGGAAGCCACAGGCCGACCATCCGCGCCGGCGTGCGGAGCAGAAAGCGGTGGAGGGCCTGGATCCGGTCCTCCTCGGAGGTGGTGGAGATCCCCCCGCCGGCCCCGTTCAGCAGCCCCAGCCGGGCGAGCAGGGCCAGCCACTCCCCCGCGTCGGCCGCGGCCTCGGCCCGCTCCTCCTCCAGGGAGCGGGTGAGCAGCCCCAGCCCGTGCCGGAGGTCGACGTGGTCGCAGGTCAGCCGGGAGGCGGTCGGCGGCAGGTCGTGGGTGGTGGCGGTGGCGAGACAGTTCGCGCGCCAGCGTTCGGGCGGGAGGGGGCGGCCCGTGCCCTCCCAGTCGCGCTCGAACCAGAGGACGGACGTGCCCAGCACACCGCGCGCGTCGAGGGCCTCACGGACGCCGGGTTCGACGGTCCCCAGGTCCTCACCGATCACCAGGGCGCCCGCCCGGGACGCCTCCAGGACCAGGATCGCGAGCATGGCGTCGGCGTCGTAGCGGACGTACGTGCCCTCCGTCGGGGCCTGCCCCTGCGGGACCCACCAGAGGCGGAACAGACCCATGACGTGGTCGATGCGGAGGGCGCCCGCGTGGCGCAGGAGGGCGCGCAGGAGGCGGCGGTAGGGGGCGTATCCGGACTCGGCGAGGCGGTCGGGGCGCCAGGGCGGCAGGCCCCAGTCCTGGCCCCGGGAGTTGAAGGCGTCGGGGGGCGCCCCGATCGACATGCCGGCCGCGAAGTACTCCTGTTGCGCCCAGGCGTCGGCCCCGTCGGGGTGGACGCCGACCGCCAGGTCGTGCACCAGGCCGATCGGCATGCCCGCGTCGCGTGCGGAGCGCTGCGCGGTGCCGAGCTGGGCGTCGGTCAGCCAGGCCAGGCGGGTGTGGAAGTCGACGCGGTCCATCAGCTCGCCCCGGGCGCGGGCCGTCGCGGCGGAGCGGGGGTCGCGCAGGCCCGTCGGCCAGCGCCGCCAGTCGGAGCCGTAGACCTCGGCGAGCGCGCACCAGGTGGCGTGGTCCTCCAGCGCCTCGCCCTCCTCGGCGAGGTAGTCCCAGTACGCGGCCCGTCGCCCGGGGCCGAGCGGCACGGCACGCACCAGCTCCAGGGCCTCGCGCTTGAGGTCCCACACCGCGTCCCGGTCGATCAGCTCGCCCTTGGCCAGGACGGACTCCCGCAGGCGCGCGGACCGTTCCAGCAGGGCGCCCAGGCGGTCGCGGTCGTCGGGGGACGAGGAGGCGTACGCGTACTCCTGGATGTCCTCGACGCGCAGATGGACCGGGTCGGGGTAGCGGCGGGAGGACGGGCGGTACGGGGAGGGGTCGGTGGGGGCGCCGGGGACCGACGCGTGCAGCGGGTTGACCTGGACGAATCCGGCGCCGAGGGCGCGGCCCGCCCAGGCGGTGAGTTCGGCGAGGTCACCGAGGTCGCCCATGCCCCAGCTGCGGCGCGAGAGGAGGGAGTAGAGCTGGACGAGGAGGCCGTAGGTGCGGCCGGGCGGGGCGGGGAGCCGGGCCGGGGCCACGACGAGGTGGGCCTCGGCGGTGCGGCCGTCGGGGGCGGTGGCGCGCAGGGCGTGCACGCCCGGAGGGAGTTGCTCGACGCCGGCGCGGAGTTCGCCCTGTTCGGTCTCGACGCGCAGCCGGGTGCCGTCCGGCAGGGCGGCCAGCGCGGCGGGGGGCTCGCCGTCGGCCCAGTGGACCACGGTCGGCGGCAACAGCCGTTCGCTCAGCTGCCGTTCACGTGCCGTGAGGGCGGCGGTCACGGCCTCGGGGGTGCTCGCGTCGACGTCCAGCGCGGCGAGGGCGGCCACGACCGCGCCGTCCGAGGCCGCGACCGTACGGTCCGGGGAGGGGCTGTAGGAGGTGGCGACGCCGTGCAGTGCGGCGAGCCGGGCCAGCGGGGTGCCCGGCATCGGGCTCGTACCCCCTGGATCTTCGTGCATCTAGACCCCCGCTGCGGCGCCGTGGGACGTGGGTTCGCTGGTCAGAGGGGCCGCGTCGGTGAGGGGCGGCTCGCTGGTGAGGGGTTCGGCGTCGGGGAGCGGGGGCTCGCTGGTGAGGGGGACGTCGGCGCAGGGGCCCTCGGCGCTGAAGACGCAGTAGGCGGGTTCGTGGAGCTCGTAGGGCTCCGCGGTGCGTTTGGAGCGGGCCGGGGTCGGAAGGTGAGCCGGTGCGGCCACGGGGGCCTCCTTGTCGTCGTACGGCGATGGGGTGCGGGTCCGGGGTACTCCAGCCCTACCCCGTGGGCGCCGTGGCAGACGTGAGTGGGCGGACATCGTGGTGTTGCTCACTCCTGTGTCCACGGCGGGACGGCCGTTTCGAAGGCCGATTCGAAGGCCGATTCGACGGCGGCTCCGAAGGCGGCTCCGAGGGTGGCTTCACGGAAGGTTCCAAAGCTGTCCCGCGCTCTCTATTCACTCAGTACATATACTCAGTGCATACTGAGGGCATGAGCACCCGTCACATCCTGTTGGGGCTGCTCGCCGGTGGGCCGAGCCATGGCTACGACCTCAAGCGACGGCACGACGAACGCTTCCCGCAGGCCCGCCCGCTGGCCTACGGGCAGGTCTACACGACCCTGCAGCGGCTGGTCCGCGACGGGCTCGCCGAGGTCGACGGCACCGAGGCGGACAGCGGTCCGGAGCGGACGATGTACCGCTCGACGGACGAGGGGGCGAGCGAACTGGCCAAGTGGGCCGGGGAGATCACGCCACCCGCGCCGTTCGTGACGAACGAGATCTTCGCCAAGCTCGTCGTCTCCATCCTCGCCGGCGGCGACCCGGCCGCCTACCTGCGGGCGCAGCGCACCGCGCACATGACCCGGATGCGGGAGCTGACGGCCGTGAAGACCACGCCGGGAGCCGATCTGGCGACCGTGCTCGCGGCGGACTACGCCCTCAACCACCTCGACGCCGATCTCCGCTGGATGAACACCACCGCGGCCCGGCTGACCACCCTGACCGCGGAGGTCGACGCAGTATGAACAACACGAACGCCGGCTCCCTGCCGCTGCTCGCGGCCCGAGGGCTCGTCAAGGAGCACGGCAGGACGTGGGCGCTGCGCGGCGCCTCGGTGGAGCTGCGGGAGGGGGAGATCCTCGCCGTCACGGGGCCCAGCGGCAGCGGCAAGTCCACGTTGCTGCACTGTCTCGCGGGGATCGTCCGGCCGGACGAGGGCTCGGTGTCGTACGCAGGGAAGCGGCTCGACCAGCTGCCCGAGAAGGAGCTGAGCGAGCTGCGCCGCACGGACTTCGGGATCGTCTTCCAGTTCGGACAGCTGATACCCGAGCTGACGGCCGTCGACAATGTCGCGCTGCCGCTGCTGCTCGCCGGCATGGCCCGCAAGGAGGCCCGGGAGCGGGCCGGTGAGTGGCTGGAGCGGTTCGGCGTACGGGGGCAGGAGGAGCAGCGGCCCGGTGAGATGAGCGGCGGCCAGGCGCAGCGGGTGTCGCTGGCGCGGGCGCTGGTGACCGCGCCGAAGGCGGTGTTCGCGGACGAGCCGACCGGGGCGCTGGACTCGCTGGCGAGCGAGCAGGTGATGGCGGCGCTGACGCACGCGGCCCGGGAGTCCGGTACGGCGGTGCTGCTGATCACGCACGACGCGCAGACCGCGGCGTACGCGGACCGCGAGGTCATGCTCAAGGACGGGGTCGTGGTGTCCGGGGCCGACGCCACGCTGGAGGTGTCCCGGTGAGGACGCTGACCAACGATCTCCGCCTCGCCCTCCTGCTGACCCGGGGCTCCGACCGGCGGGAGTGGTGGCGGATCGCGCTGACGGGGCTCGGGGCCGCCCTGGCGACGGCGTTCGGCCTGGCGGCGGGCGTACTGGCCTCGCTGTCGGGCCGCTACCAGGTGGACATGGCCGCCGGTCTGCTGGACAGCCCCGGTCAACGCTCCGGGGTGATCGTCACCCTGCTGCTCCTGCTGGTCCCGGTGCTCGGGTTCCTCGGCCAGTGCACCCGGGTCGGCGCCGTCCACCGGGACCGGCGCCTGGCCGGGCTGCGGCTGGCCGGCGCGTCGGCGGGCCAGGTGCGCAGGATCGCGGCGCTGGAGACGGGGCTCGCCTGTCTGGCCGGCTCGCTGGTCACGGCGGTCGCCTTCGTGGTGTTCCTGCTGAGCGAGTGGCAGCGTCCCACCGCGGTGGCCTGGATCGTGATCGCGCTGGTGGCGCTGGGCGTGCCGGTGCTGGGCGCGGTGACGAGCGTGCTGGCGCTGCGCCGCGTGGTGGCCTCACCGCTGGGCTGGGTGCGCCGGGTGACGCCGGGCACGGGCCGGGGGCCGGCGTGGGTGTTCCTGGGGGCGGTGGCGCTGCTGATGCTCGTGGCGCTCCTGGCCGTCGCCAACACCACTCGGGACATGCCCGACTACGCGTCCGGCCAGGCTCCGCTCACCTTCTGCGGCGCGCTGCTCGCGGTGGGGGCGGGCGCGGTGCTGCTGTCCGGCGCGGTCTCGAAGCTCACCGGGCGACTGCTCGCCGCGCGGGCCCAGAGCCCGGCGGTCCTGATCGCCGCCGAGCGGCTGCGCGACGACCCGTGGGCGGCGGCCCGCACCCACGCGGCCGTCATCATGGGGGCCGTGGTCGGCAGCGGTTACATCGGCGTACGGCAGGCGCTGCTCGCGGTGATCAACGGTCCGGAGCACCTGGCCGAGAAGGACGACTTCTACATCACCGGTCTGAACTTCACCGCCGCCGCCATCCTCGTCGGCTTCGCCGTCACCCTGTTCGCGCTGGCCGTCGGCACCGCCGAGTCGCTCGCCACCCGTCGCCGGGGGCTGGCCGCGCAGGTCGCCGCGGGGGTGCCGTACGAGGTGCTGGGCCGGGCCCTGCTCCTGGAGACCGCCCTGCCGCTGGCGCCGTCGGTGCTGGTGGCCGGGGCCGGGGGCTCGGCCATCGCCTTCACCTACAGCACGGTCATGGGCGACACCTCGGTCCTGCCGTTCGGGGCGCTGCTGGTGCCCGTCGCGGTGTACGGCGCCTGTCTGCTGGCGGCGGCCACATCGCTGCCGCTGCTGCGGCGGACGGTCCGGCCCGCGGAGCTGCGGTACGCGTAACGGTCGCGGGCCCGTGGCCCCACGACCGCCGGGCCCCGCGGCCCAGGAGACACGGGGGTGTTCCTGGGCCTCGGGGTGCGCGCCTGCGGGCTGCTTCGGTGCGCTGTTTCGTCGCGCTACTTCGGCACACCCGACGGCGCGATCGGCGTGGCCCGTTCCGACTGCGGGGACGTGCTGGACGCGTAGGCCGACGGGGGTGCCATGCCGGCCGTCGGGTCGGCGTCCGGGTTGTCGGCCGCGAGGGCAGGGGCCCCGCCGACGATGGGGATGTCGGCGGCGTCGAAGGCCTTCTTGATGCGCCAGCGCAGCTCGCGCTCGACGGTGAGGGCCTTGCCGGGCATGGTCTTGGCGGTGACACGGACGACCATCGAGTCCAGGAGCACGTCGTCGAGGCCGAGGACCTCGATGGGGCCCCAGAGGAGCTCGTTCCAGGGGTCCTCCTTGCTCATCGCCTCGCCGACCTCCAGGAGGGTGCGGCGGACCTTGTCGAGGTCCTCGTCGTAACGGACGGTGACGTCGACGCCGGCCGTGGCCCAGCCCTGGGAGAGGTTGCCGATGCGCTTGACCTCGCCGTTGCGGACGTACCAGATCTCGCCGTTGTCGCCCCGCAGCTTGGTGACGCGCAGGCCGACCTCGATGACCTCGCCGGAGGCGACGCCCGCGTCGACGGTGTCGCCGACGCCGTACTGGTCCTCCAGGATCATGAAGACGCCGGAGAGGAAGTCCGTGACCAGGTTCCGGGCGCCGAAACCGATGGCGACACCCGCGACACCGGCGGAGGCCAGCAGCGGGGCGAGATTGATCTCGAAGGTGGCGAGGACCATCAGGGCGGCGGTGCCCAGGATGAGGAAGGACGCCACCGAACGCAGGACCGAGCCGATGGCCTGGGAGCGCTGGCGGCGGCGCTCGACGTTGACCAGCAGCCCGCCGAGGGTGCCGCCCTCCACGCCCGGGACGGAGCGGTTCATCCGGTCTATGAGCTTGGTGATCGCCCGCCGGACGAACACTCTCAGCACCGCCGCTATCACCACGATCAGCAGGACGCGGAGACCGATGGCCAGCCATGTGGACCAGTTCTCCTCCACCCAGCTGGCGGCGTTGGTCGCGCTCTCCTGGGCGTCCTCCAGCGACGGCACGGCCGGTGTCGTCGACGTCTCCGAGGGGGACGGCGACGGCGCGGCGGCGGCCAGTAGGAGGGGCAGGGAAGAAACGGACGACACGGCGGGTACCTCCAGATGCGATATCTGCCCTCCGGTACGGCGGTCAAGATCCGTCGGGTCACGGAAAGGTCACCGGACGGGCAGGCCCACCACACTAACGGGGCATTGTGTGGAGGTCGCCGCCATGTTCGAGGGAGACAGGGCGCTCACCAGGGAGTGAAGGGCGCACGCAGCGGGGGATGAATCAACGTGTGGTCGAAAACACTCCCAGCCCGTTACCGGGACATGGTGGCGCTTCCACCAGGCATGAGGGGAGACTGACTACGGATCGTCCACGGCGCGAGCCACGCGCCGCCGGCGTACAAGGAGGCATCCGTGCCGCACGTCCTGGTCCTCAACGCGTCGTACGAGCCGCTCGGTGTCGTACCGCTCCGCCGCGCGCTCGTCCTCGTCCTGGAGAACAAGGCGGTCTCCCTGGAAGAATCCGGCGCCTATCTGCACAGCGCGACCGTCACAGTCCCCGCACCCAGCGTGGTCCGGCTCAAGCGATTCGTCCGGGTTCCCTATCGGGGGCCCGTTCCTCTGACCCGTCGGGCGCTGTTCGCCCGTGACGGGGGCCGGTGCATGTACTGCGGTGGCGTCGCAACCAGCGTCGACCACGTCATCCCGCGCAGTCGCGGGGGCAAACACGTCTGGGACAACGTCGTCGCGTCGTGCCGCCGCTGCAACCATGTCAAGGCCGACCGCCATCTCGTCGAGATCGGCTGGCGGCTCCGTCACAAACCCGCTCCACCCACCGGGCTGGCCTGGCGCATCATCGGCACCGGGCATAGGGACCCGCGCTGGCTGCCCTACCTGCAGCCGTTCGGCGCGGACGACGCGTTGGCCCGGATCGACGGCATCTCCGCCTGACGGTCCGGGTTTTTGCATGCCCGGGTGCCCCTCGGAGGGGCACCCGGAACATCCACATCCGGTTGACCTGCGGATTCGTTACCGTCTTCACAGGTACCCCGCGTTCCCCTCGCACATGTGATCGCCTAGTGTCACCCCAACGGTGGGCCCTTGTTCTGGAGCGCAACGCCCAGGGGCCCGCTTCGAATGTGGGGACTCATGCGCAAGCTCGCCATAGGTGCCGCCGTGTCCGGCGCCCTGGCTCTCACCGGTCTGGCCGCGCCCGCCGCGCTGGCCGACTCGCCGGACCTGACCTTCGGCGCCATCACGGTCAACAACGGCAAGCCGATCGTGGTCGGCACCAGGGCCGCCGTGACCGTGCCGGTCACGTTCAGCTACACCCGGCCGGCCGACTTCAAGATCGACTACACGAACAACGCCCTGGGCGTCGCCCTCTACCGGGGCCGGCTCGCGGAGCCCGACAACGCCATCGAGGGCTCCTCCAAGAAGCCCTCCTGCACCACCACGGCGACGACCGACACCACGGTGACCGAGTCCTGCTCGACGAAGCTCACCGTCGATCCCCGGATGTACCTCTTCGAGGGCGCGGACGCCACCACCTGGAAGGCCGCCGCCGTCTACTTCGAGGTGGCCGAGGACAGCGACGACTCCGACGACCACATCGGCATGCACCTCGGGAGCGACATCTGGGGCAACCTCGGCACCGCCAAGCTCCAGCGGCTCGCCAAGGCCACCGTCAACGCCACCCCCGAGCCGGCGGTCAAGGGCAAGAGCCTGACCGTCAAGGGCACGCTGACCCGCGCGGACTGGAACACCGGCAAGTACGCGGGCTACAAGGGCCAGAAGGCGACCCTCCAGTTCAAGGCCAAGGGCGCCACCGCCTACACGGACGTGAAGACGGTGACCTCCGGCACGGCCGGCGCCCTGTCCACCACCGTGAAGGCGTCGAAGGACGGCTCCTACCGGTACAGGTTCGCGGGTACGACCACCACCGCGGCCGTGACGTCCGCGGCGGACTTCGTCGACGTGAAGTGACATGAGGTAACGCCTCTCCCGAGGCAACGTCTCTCCCGCATTGCGGGCACCGCCCCCAGGTAACGACTCCGTTGCCCGGGGGCGGTTTTTGTTGGCCGGATATTGACGCTCACCTGGTCTAGTCCTATCGTCCTGGCATCCGACAGGAAACTTTCCTAACAGTTGGGCAGGTGGCGGACCATGGCAGGAACCCCCCGCGTACTGCGCGCCATGAACGACCGCGCCGCACTCGATCTGCTGCTGGAGCACGGCCCGCTCTCCCGGACGCGCCTCGGCAAGCTGACGGGACTGTCCAAGCCGACCGCCTCCCAGCTCCTGGCCCGCCTCGAAGCCGCCGGACTCGTGATCGCCACGGGCACCGGCACGGACGGGTCCGCCGCCGGCGGCAGCGGCTCGGGCGCGGGCCGACCCGGCCCCAACGCCCAGCTCTACGCGGTCGACCCGACCGCCGCGTACGCCGCCGGCCTCGACGTCACCCCCGAACGCGTCCTGGCCGCCGTCGCCGACATCACCGGCCGCACGGTCGGCGAGCACGCCGTCCCCACCCCCGGACGACGCCCCGCCGAACCCGTCGTCCAGCAGGTCACCGCCGCCCTCGACGGGGCGGTCAAGGCCGCCGGACTCGTCCGGGCCGATGTGCGCCGGCTGGTCATCGGCACCCCGGGCGCCTTCGACCCGGGCACCGGGCGGCTGCGGTACGCCTCGCACCTGCCCGGCTGGCACTCCCCCACCCTCCTCGGCGAACTCGCCGCCGCGCTGCCGATGCCGGTGGAGTACGAGAACGACGTGAACCTCGCCGCCGTCGCCGAACAGCGGCTGGGCGCGGCCAGGGGCCACGACGACTTCGTACTGCTGTGGAACGAGGGCGGTCTCGGCGCCGCGGTCGTCCTGGGCGGACGGCTGCACCGGGGGTTCACCGGGGGCGCCGGCGAGGTCGGGTTCCTGCCCGTTCCCGGTGTACCGCTGGTCCGCCAGGTCACCAAGGCGAACAGCGGCGGCTTCCAGGAGCTCGCCGGTTCGCAGGTCATTCCCCGGCTCGCCCGTGAGCTGGGGATCACTCCGGTGCCGGAGGGGCCGTACGCGGAGGTCGCGGCGGCGCTCGTCGCCCGGGCCGCCGCCGACCCCGACTCCGGGTCCCACCGACAACTTCTGGCCACGTACGCCACCGGACTCGCCACGGGTATCGCCTCGCTCGTGGCCGTGCTCGACCCCGAGGTCGTCGTCCTCAGCGGTACGGCGCTGACCGCCGGCGGTGAGCCGCTGCGGGGGCTCGTCGAGGCCGAGCTGGCGGAGCTGGCGGCTTCCCGGCCGCGGCTCGTGCTCGGTGACGTACGTGAACACCCTGTGCTGCGGGGGGCGTTGGAGAGTGCGCTCGCCGCGACGCGTGACGAAGTCTTCGACACCTCGCGCTGATCGATCGTTCAGAAGCTGCCGGCCGTCTGTGGCTGGTCGCGCAGTTCCCCGCGCCCCTGGGGTTTCCCGGGCGCGCCCCCTTCCTCCCAGATCACCCCTTCCCTCCCTCAGGAGACCCCGTGATGTCCGGAATATCCAAGAAAGCCGCCATCGCTCTCGCCCTCACCGCCTCCCTCTCCCTGCTCACCACCGCCTGTACCGGGCAGGCCGACAGCACCGCCTCCGACGACCCGAACGCCAAGACGACGATCACCTTCTGGCACGGGTGGAGCGCGCCCGGCGAGGTGAAGGCGATCCAGGCGAACGTGGACCGGTTCGAGAAGGAGCACCCGAACATCACGGTGAAGGTCGTCGGGAACATCAACGACGACAAGCTCAACCAGGCGCTGCGGGCGGGCGGTTCGAACGGGCCGGACGTGGTGTCGTCGTTCACGACGTCGAACATCGGCAAGTTCTGTTCGTCGGGGGCGTTCGCCGATCTGAAGCCGTTCATCGAGAAGTCGAAGCTCGACCTCGACAAGATCATCCCGAAGCCGATGCTGGACTACACGCAGTTCGAGGGCACCCGGTGCGCGCTGCCGCTGCTGGGTGACGCGTACGGGCTGTACTACAACAAGGACGCGTTCGAGAAGGCGGGCATCAAGGCGCCGCCGAAGACGTGGTCGGAGTTCGCGAAGGTCGCGAAGAAGCTCACCAAGACCAAGGGCGACAGCTACTCGCAGCTCGGGTTCATGCCGAACTACCACGGCTACGAGACGGTCGTGGACCACTACATGTCGCAGTGGGACCACGAGTACTTCAACGCCGAGGGCAAGTCGAACATCTCCGAGGACCCGGCGTTCGCGGAGATGTTCACGTACCAGAAGAGCCTGGTGGACTCGCTCGGCGGCTTCGCGAAGCTGGAGAAGTACCGGAACACCTTCGGTGACGAGTGGGGCGCCAAGCACCCGTTCCAGACCGGTCAGGTGGCCATGCAGCTGGACGGCGAGTGGCGGCTCGGGATGGCGAAGGACGCCGGGACCGACTTCGAGATCGGCACCGCGCCGATGCCCGTGGCCGACGACGAGGTCGACGAGTACGGCAAGGGCTTCCTCTCCGGCACGATCATCGGGATCGCCCCGCAGAGCGAGAAGCAGAACGCGGCCTGGGAGCTGGTGAAGTACCTGACGACCGACACCGAGGCCGTCGTCTCCTTCGCCAACGCCATCCACAACGTGCCGTCCACGTTCGCGGCCCTGAAGTCGCCCGACCTGAAGGTGGACGAGGGCTTCCAGACCTTCCTGGACATCGCCCAGAACAAGCACTCGAACACCCCGCCGGCCTCCATCAACGGCTCCACCTACCAGACGACGCTCCAGGACTTCGGCTACCAGTACGAGTCCGGCAAGGTGACGGACCTGCGGAAGGGCCTGGAGAAGACCGCCGCACAGATCGACACCGACATCGCCCAGGCGAAGTAGCGGTATCCGTCCGATGTCCACGCACTCCCTGCGCGTGTCCAGTGGCACGCTCCGTTCGAAGCGCCGCCGGTCGGCGCTTCGGACGGTGGCCTTCCTGTCACCCTGGCTGATCGGGTTCGGCGTCTTCTTCGCCTATCCGCTGGTGTCCACCGTGTACTTCTCGCTGATGAAGTACGACGGCTTCGGTACCCCGGTCTTCCGCGGCCTGGGCAACTGGTCCTACGTCTTCGACGACTACCCGATGTTCTGGCCGGCCCTGCGCAACACCCTCTGGCTGGTGCTGGTGATGGTGACCTGCCGGGTGCTGTTCGGGCTCGGCGTGGGTCTGCTCATCACCAAGATCAAGACGGGTACGGGTGTCTTCCGCACCCTCTTCTACCTGCCCTATCTGGCCCCGCCGGTCGCCGCGACCCTCGCCTTCGTCTTCCTCCTCAACCCCGGTACCGGGCCGGTCAACGCGATCCTGGGCGACCTGGGCCTGCCGACGCCCGGCTGGTTCACCGACCCCACCTGGTCCAAGCCGGCGCTCACCGCGCTCGCGCTGTGGGGCGTGGGCGACCTGATGGTCATCTTCATGGCCGCGCTGCTCGACGTACCCAAGGAGCAGTACGAGGCCGCCGAGTTGGACGGGGCGTCGGCCTGGCAGCGGTTCCGGTTCGTGACACTGCCGACCATCTCGCCGATCGTGATGTTCGCCGTGGTCACGGGCGTGATCCAGACCATGCAGTACTACACGCAGCCCCTGGTGGCCGGGAAGGTCGCCTCCGGCATCATCGGCGGCTCCGGCCAGCAGTTCGAGCCGGGCTACCCGGACAAGTCGACGCTGACCCTGCCCCAGCTCGTCTACAACCTCGGCTTCCAGCGCTTCGACTACGGCTCCGCCTGTGTGGTCGCCCTCGTGCTGTTCGCCCTGTCGATGGTGTTCACCGCGCTGCTGATGCGGCGCCGGGGCGGACTGATCGGAGCGGGTGACTGATGACCCAAGTACTCGACGCCCCCAACAGGACCGTGGCGCCGGCCGCCGCCCCGGCGAGCGAGCGCACCGCCCGCCGCCGGGCCCTCCTTGAGTGGATCGGCGTCCACTCCCTGGGCGTGGCCGCCGCGCTCTTCTTCACCCTGCCCTTCGTCTTCGTCGTGCTGACCTCGCTGATGAGCGACCAGCAGGCGCTCACCCGCGATCTCGTCCCGGACACCTGGGAGTGGAGCAACTACCGTCAGGTCCTCGACACTCCCGGCTTCCTGACCTGGTGGAAGAACACCCTGATCTACGCGGGACTGGGGACGGTCCTCACCGTCGTCTCGTCCGTCCCCGTGGCGTACGCGCTCGCCAAGTTCCGCTTCCGGGGCCGTAATCTGGCGCTGATACTGGTCATCTCGATGATGATGCTGCCGCCGCAGGTCGTCGTGATCCCGATGTACCTGTTCTGGGCCAAGCAGATGGACCTGTCGGGCTCGCTGTGGCCGCTGATCATCCCGATGGCGTTCGGGGACGCGTTCTCGATCTTCCTCCTCCGGCAGTTCCTGACGACCATCCCGAACGAGTATCTGGACGCGGCCCGGGTCGACGGCTGCGGCGAACTGCGCACCCTGCTGCGGGTCGTCCTGCCGATGGCGAAGCCCGGCATCGCGGCCGTCGCGCTCTTCCAGTTCTTCTACGCCTGGAACGACTACTTCGGCCCGCAGATCTACGCCTCCGAGAACCCCGCCGCCTGGACACTGAGTTACGGCCTGGAGTCCTTCAAGGGCGCGCACCACACCGACTGGAATCTGACCATGGCCGCGACCGTGCTGGTCATGGCCCCCGTGATCCTCGTGTTCTTCTTCGCGCAGAAGGCGTTCGTCGAAGGCGTCACCCTGACCGGAGTAAAGGGTTGATACAGCTATGAAGCTCACCGTGGTCGGCGGAGGCTCGACCTACACACCCGAACTCGTCGACGGGTTCGCCCGGCTCAGGGACACCCTCCCGATCGAGGAGCTGGTGCTCGTCGACCCGGCCGCCGACCGGCTGGAGCTGGTCGGGGGCCTGGCCCGCCGGATCTTCGCCCGTCAGGGGCACCCCGGCCGGATCGTCACCACCGGCGACCTGGACGCGGGTGTCGAGGGCGCCGACGCGGTCCTCCTCCAGCTCCGGATCGGCGGCCAGGCCGCCCGGGAGCAGGACGAGACCTGGCCGCTGGAGTGCGGCTGCGTCGGGCAGGAGACGACCGGCGCGGGCGGCCTGGCCAAGGCGCTGCGCACGGTCCCGGTGGTCCTGGACATCGCCGAACGGGTCCGCCGTACGAACCCGGACGCCTGGATCATCGACTTCACCAACCCGGTGGGGATCGTGACCCGCGCCCTGCTCCAGGCCGGCCACAAGGCGGTCGGTCTGTGCAACGTGGCGATCGGGCTGCAGCGGAAGTTCGCCGCGCATCTCGGCGTGACCCCGGCCGAGGTCCACCTGAACCACGTGGGCCTCAACCACCTCACCTGGGAGACCGGCGTACGGCTCGGCGGCCCCGCGGGCGAGGACGTCCTGCCGAAGCTGCTGGCCGACCACGGCGACACCATCGCCGCCGACCTGCGCCTGCCCCGCCCCGTCCTGGACCGCCTCGGCGTCGTCCCCTCCTACTACCTGCGCTACTACTACGCCCACGACGAGGTCGTACGCGAACTGGGCACGAAACCGTCCCGGGCCGCCGAAGTGGCCGCGATGGAACGGCAGTTGCTGGAGATGTACGCCGACCCGGCGCTCGACGAGAAGCCCGCGCTGCTCGCCAAGCGCGGCGGGGCCTTCTACTCGGAGGCCGCCGTCGACCTGGCCGCGTCGCTGCTGGGCGACGGGGGCAGCCCGTACCAGGTGGTGAACACCTACAACCACGGCACCCTGCCCTTCCTCCCCGCCGACGCGGTGATCGAGGTGCAGGCCGCCGTCAGCGGGCAGGGCGCGGCGCCGCTTCCGGTGGAGTCCGTGGACCCGCTGTACGCGGGCCTGATGGCGAACGTGACGGCGTACGAGGACCTGGCCCTGGACGCGGCCCTGCGCGGCGGCCGGGACCGGGTGTTCCGGGCACTGCTCTCCCATCCCCTGGTCGGACAGTACGAGTACGCCGAGGCCCTCACCGACCGGCTGATCGCACACAACCGGGAGCACCTCGCGTGGGCGTGAGCGACGGCGTGAACGACAACGCGCGCGCCGGGTCGGCCGACGGCGTGCGCGGGCGTGACGGCGGGCGTGGGAGCGTGCTCGCCGTCGACGCGGGCAACAGCAAGACCGATGTCGCCGTGATCGCGCCGGACGGGGAGGTGCTGGGCGCGGCGCGCGGCGGCGGGTTCCAGCCGCCGACGGTCGGGGTGACCACTGCGGTCGACGGCCTCGCGGAGGTCGTCCGGCAGGCCTTCGCCGAGGCCGGGGTCGGCTCGGTCGACCATGTCTCGGCGTGTCTCGCCAACGCCGACTTCCCCGTGGAGGAGGAGCGGCTGGCGGCGGCGTTGCGCACGCGCGCGTGGGGCACGTCCGTCGAGGTCCGCAACGACACGTTCGCGATCCTGCGGGCGGGCGTGGCCGAACCCCGGGGCGTGGCCGTGGTGTGCGGTGCCGGCGTGAACTGCGTCGGCATGCGCCCCGACGGCCGCACCGCCCGTTTCCCGGCGCTCGGCCGTATCTCCGGGGACTGGGGCGGCGGTTGGGGCCTCGCCGAGGAGGCGATGTGGCACGCGTCGCGCGCGGAGGACGGCCGGGGCGGACCCACGGCGCTCGTCGACACCCTGCCCGCGCACTTCGGCCTGGACTCCGTGTACGCGCTCGTCGAGGCCCTGCACCTGGAGCACATCCCGGCGATCCGCCGCCATGAACTGACCCCGGTCCTCTTCGCCACGGCGACCGCCGGCGACCCGGTGGCCCGCTCGCTGGTGGACCGTATGGCCGAGGAGGTGGTGGCCATGGCGACGGTGGCCCTGACCCGCCTGGACCTCCTCGGGGAGGAGACCCCCGTCCTCCTCGGCGGCGGTGTCCTCGCCGCCCGGCATCCCCTGCTCGACGCCCGGATCCGCGAGTCGCTGGCGGCCGCCGCGCCCAAGGCCGTCCCCCAAGTGGTCACGGCCGCCCCGGTGCTGGGCGCCGCTCTGCTCGGACTGGACCGGGTGAGCGCGCCGAGGGCCGTGCACGCGCGCGTGCGGGCGCACTACGAAGGAGGGTGACCGACGGCCCGCGCCACCCCTCGATTCTCCCCCTCGAACGCGTTCGAACCCCCAGGGAACCGAACCCGACCGAACCGCGTATTCATGGGCAGGGGGTGGTGCGGGAAGCCTTGTGCTGCGCCGGAATTCGACAAGCACAGCACGTACGGACACGATCGGGGAACAAGATCGAGTCAAGGTCTGTGCGATGTCAGTCCCGACGGCGATACTTGCGGCCGTGCACCTCTGTCCGTGCGTGCGGGCGGAAGTGATGGACGGATGACCAGGGGGAGGTCAGGTGACATTGACGCCGGAGGGCAGCCCGGCACCGACGGCACCGCCCGCGGGCCCGGGCCCAGGCCCCGCCGTGCCGCCGCAGGCCGCGCACGCGCCCAGGTCGCCCCTGCCGCCCCCGGCCCCGGACGGCGGCCCGCCCCGCCGGACGGCGTTCGCGGAGGGCGTCGACCAACTGCGCGCCGCCGCGACGACCGAGCCGGGCCGGCTGCGCATCATCGGTGCCCTCCTCGCCCTCCTGGTCGTCGCGTTCGGCTCCGTCACGGCCTGGCAGATGAACGACCGCGCCGCCGCCGCCGATGACGTCCTGCACGGCAGCCAGCCCCTCAGCTCCGCCGCGGCCGACATCTACAGCTCCCTCGCCGACGCCAACACCGCGGCCTCCAGCGGCTTCCTCGCGGGCGGGCAGGAGACGGAGAAGTCCCGCGAGAAGTACGAGCAGGAGATCAAGGAGGCCGCCGACAACCTGGCGATCGCCGCCTCCGCCTCGGAACCCGGCTCGGAGTCGGAGAAGCTCGTCTCCGAACTGAACGCCCTGCTGCCCGAGTACAAGGGCCTCGTCGAACGCGCCCGCGCCAACAACCGGCTGGGCTACCCCCTGGGCGGCGCGTATCTGCGCTACGCGAACGACAAGATGCAGAACGGCATGCTGCTCAAGGCCAAGAAGGTCTACGACAACGAGAACGAGCGGCTCCGTGACGACTACGCGGACGCCACCTCGTACCCCTGGGCCGCGATCGGTCTCGGCGTCGTCGCCATCGGCGGCCTGGTCTGGGCGCAGCGCCGCAACTACCGGCGCACCAACCGGGTGCTGAACCACGGCCTGGTCGCGGCGACGGCCGCCTCCACGATCGTCCTGCTGTGGCTGACCGCAGGCCACACCATGGCCCGTTCCGGGCTGAACGACTCCTACGACAACGGCGTACGGTCACTGACCGTGCTGAACGACGCGCGCATCGCCTCCCTCACCGCCCGGGGCAACGAGAACCTGACGTTGATCAGCCGGGGTGCGGAGACCGAGAAGAACGCGAAGGGCGACGTCGTGGACAAGTTCGACCTTCAGTTCGACGCCAGTATGGCCACGCTCAAGCAGCGGCTGGCCGACGCCGAGAACCTCGCCGACGACGACAGCGGTGAGAAGCCCCTGAAGGCCGCGGGCGCCGGCATGAAGGAGTGGCTGGACCGGCACGGCAGCGCCCGCGCCGCCGACGACCAGGGCGACTACCAGTGCGCCCTGGACCAGGTGATCGGCGGCAAGTCCACCCCCGCCTGCGAGAACGGCGACAAGCCGACCGGCGAGTGCTTCGAAGAGGTCGACAGAAACCTCGACACCGCGAGCGAGTACGAGAAGAACGAGTTCAGACTGGCGGCGCGGGGCGGCCGCGACGCGATGCTCGGCCTCCCCGTGGGCGCCGCCGTGCTGGCCGTGCTGGGCGCGGCGGGCGCGGTGCTCGGCATCGGGCGCAGGCTTTCGGAGTACCGGTGACGGCGGCGGGAGGAGACCCGGTGGAAGGAGGAGCGATGAATGCGGTACGACGCCTGCGGGCCGGTCTCCGGGGCTGGGGCGGCGTGGGCGCGATGGCGGTCCTCTGCGCCCTGACGCTGGTCTTCGCCCTGGTGCTGCCGGTCAAGGGCACCCGCGGCGACGGCACGACGGCCACCGGCGGCCAGGGGGTGGCCCGGGGCACGCAGGCCCGGGCCGACGAGTGCGACACCATGAAGGACCCGGAGAACAAGAGCCTGCGCCCCTCCTCCGACGAGTCCGGCGCGACGATCGCCAGGATCAAGAAGAACGACTACATCACGGTCGGCGTCGACCAGAACAGCTTCCGCTGGGGCTACCGCGACCCGAACAGCACCACCGCGGGCGCCGAGTTGGAGGGTTTCGACATCGACCTGGCGCACCGCATCGCCGAGGAGATACTCGGCGCCCCGGACAAGGTGCGCTTCAAGGCGATTCCCACCAGCCGGCGCATCCCCGCCCTCCAGGACGGGGAGGTCGACATGGTGGTCCGCACGATGACGATCAGCTGCGAGCGTATGAAGGACGTCGCCTTCTCCCAGCCGTACTTCAGGACCGGCCAGCAGGTCCTGGCCCCCCGGTCGTCGACGATCAAGGGCTATGACAAGACCCTGGCCGACAAGAAGATCTGCTCGGCCAGCGGCTCCACGGCCTTCGACACCCTGAGCGCCGACCAGAAGTCGGGCAAGCTGCCCGCCTCCGCCGACATCACGTCCGTCAACCCGCCCAATCAACTCGACTGCCTGGTAAGGCTCCAGCTCGGCGAGGTCGACGCGGTCGTCACCGACGGCGCGCTCGCCGCGAGCCAGGCGGCACAGGATCCCACGGTGCGGCTGACGGGCGAGCCGTTCACCACCGAGTACTACGGCGTGGCAATGAACAGGGACGCGAAGGATCTGGTACGCCGGGTCAACCAGGTGCTGGTGGACTATCTCAAGGACGGCTGGCAGACCTCGTACGACACCTGGCTGTCCGGGACACTCGGCCGCGACTCGGCGAACTCCCGGCCGCCTTCCCCCCAGCAGTACAGCGACTGACGCACAGGACCGACATACCAGGACCGCATTCAACTGACGGACACCGACAGCAGCGAGAGGTGATCGATGGGCGTCGCGGGATCCACCGGGCCGGTGATGGACCGGGACGAGGTGGACCGTGCGCTCGCGCGGCTCGGCGCGGAGCACGAGGCCATCGAGACCTCGCTGCTCGCCCTGCAGGACCACGCGGGCCGCAGGCTGCTGGAAGGCGCCGAACTGACCGGCGTCACCAAGGAGCGCTGGACGTCCGCGGACGCGTCGATCACGCTCCTGTGGGCGTACTTCGACGCGTACGCGGACGCGCTGCGCTCCGCCCGCGAGATCCGCTCGCGGCGCCGCTGGTCCAGCCGTGAGGACCTGGTGGAGCTGACCGAACTGCTGCGCGGCGAGGCCGTCACGGTCGCCGGCAGCGCCACGGCGATGGCGAACGCGCCGACGCTGCAGGGCGGAAGCCGCCTCAGCGAGCAGTTCTCCCTGGTCACCCTCGTGGACCGGATGAACGACCTGTACGCGTCCTCGCTGGACATGGTCGTGGCCGCCGACGCGGTGTGGTCCGCGCTGCCCGCCCGGATCGATCTACTGGCCGCCGAGCTCCAACGCGTCCGCCAGCTCGCGCACTCCGTCGGCGTACGCCCCGGCGAGCACCCGGCCGGCGACGACCTGGAGCGGATCACCCGCACCCTGACCCGGCTCCGTGAGCAGGTCATCTCCGACCCGCTGGCCTTCTGGGTGCCCGCGCCGGGCAGTTCGGCCCCCGGCGGCGGCCGCCCGGACACCACGACGTACGACCGCGAGGCGCGCGCCCTGGAGGACGTACGGCGGGAGATCGACGCCGTGCTGACGGTCCGCCAGGACGCCGAGTCACGGCTGGTGAAGCTGCGGGACGTGCTCAGCCGCGCGGACCGTACGCTCGCCGAGGCGCGCAGCGCGCGCGGTGAGGTACTGGCGAAGATCGCCGCGACCGAGGTGCCCGTGGTGAGCGGCCCGCCGACGGTGCTGCAGGAGCAGTTGGCGATGGCGGCGGAGTACCGCAGACACGCGCAGTGGCACCGGCTGTCCCCGCTCCTGGAGTCCCTGGAGCAGAAGGCGGACGACGAACTGCTGCGCGCCCGTGAGTCGTTGACGGCGGTCACCGCGCCGCTGGCGGTCCGCGCGGAGCTGCGCGGCCGGCTCGACGCGTACAAGGCGAAGGTCGCCCGGCACGGCTTCGCGGAGGACTCGCTGCTGGTCGAGCGGTACGACGCGGCGCGCCGCATGCTGTGGAGCGCCCCCTGCGACCTGCGGGTGGCGGAGATGGCGGTGCTGCGCTACCAGCACGCGGCGGCCGAACTGCTGAGCGGCTCGGTGCCCGCCCCGCGCGCGCCCCAGGACCGGCGGGAGGAGGAATCGTGAGTCAGACGGAGGAAGGCCCGACGGGCGAGAGCCGGACGGGCGAGGACCCGACGGGCGAAGAGGCTCCGCGGCAGTCGTGTCAGCGGCCCGGCTGCTCGGGATCGTACGAGGACGTGGGCGGCGGCGAGCTGTACTGCGACGAGTGCGGTCTGGCGCCGGTCGTCTCGGCGAGCGGCATGGTCAACTCCCCGCCCACCGGCATCACCGGCGGCGGCCGGGGCTCGCGCGGCTCCGGTTCCGGCAGTTCGCGCTCCTCGCGGACGTCCGCGCGCTCCTCGCAGTCCCGGCGCTCGGTCTCGGGCCGGCTCTCGCGCGCCCTGTCGGGCAGGTCGACGGGCCGCTCTGTGTCGGTGCGCAGCTCCGGCAAGACCGCCGGCTCCTCGGGGCGGGCCCGGCTCGGCGTCGGTCTCGTCCAGGTCCCGGACGTGCCGCGCCCGGACCCGCGCTCGATGGTGCTGGAGACCGCCGAGGTGCCCGAGCGGAAGCGGTTCTGCTCGCGCTCCGACTGCGGGGCCCCGGTGGGCCGGGCGCGCGGTGAGCGGCCGGGGCGCACGGAGGGCTTCTGCACCAAGTGCGGCCACCCGTACTCGTTCGTGCCGAAGCTGCACTCGGGCGACATCGTGCGCGGCCAGTACGAGGTCGTGGGCTGTCTCGCGCACGGCGGTCTGGGCTGGATCTATCTGGCCATCGACCGGGCGGTGTCGGACCGTTGGGTGGTCCTGAAGGGTCTGCTCGACACCGGCGACCAGGACGCGATGGCCGCCGCGATCTCCGAGCGCCGCTTCCTCGCCGAGATCGAGCACTCCAACATCGTCCGCATCTACAACTTCGTCGAGCACCTCGACCAGCGCACCGGCTCGCTGGACGGGTACATCGTCATGGAGTACGTCGGCGGCAAGTCGCTGAAGGAGATCGCCAACGGCCGCCGCACGCCGGACGGCCGCCGCGACCCACTGCCGGTCGAACAGGCGTGCGCGTACGGCATCGAGGCCCTGGAGGCGCTCGGCCACCTGCACAGCCGCAACCTGCTGTACTGCGACTTCAAGGTCGACAACGCCATCCAGACCGAGGACCAGCTCAAGCTGATCGACATGGGCGCGGTCCGCAGGATGGACGACGACGAGTCGGCCATCTACGGCACGGTCGGCTACCAGGCGCCCGAAGTCGCGGACGTGGGCCCGTCGGTGGCCTCCGACCTGTACACGGTCGCCCGGACGCTCGCGGTCCTCACCTTCGACTTCCAGGGCTACACGAACGTCTTCGTGGACTCCCTGCCCGACCCCGACAACATCGAGGTCTTCCGCCAGTACGAGTCCTTCTACCGCCTGCTGGTCCGTGCCACCGACCCCGACCCGGCCCGCCGGTTCGCCTCCGCGCAGGAGATGTCGGAGCAGCTGACGGGTGTGCTGCGGGAGGTCGTCTCCCTCCAGACGGGCCGGGCACGTCCCGCCCTGTCGACGATCTTCGGGCCCGAGGTGAAGGTCACGGACACGGAGTTGTTCGCGACGCTGGACGGGGAGGTGTCCCGGCTGGGGACGCGCCGCGACAGGACGACAGCCAAGAACGGTCGTTCGCCTTCCGGTACGCCCCCGCTGCTGACCGGTGGCGTGCCCGCCCCCGTACGGCTCACCAAGCAGCTCGACACCGCCGCCGCGGCGCTCGCGCTGCCCGTCCCGCGTGTGGACCCGGGGGATCCGAACGCCGGGTTCCTGGCGGGGCTCATCACCTCCGCGCCCACCGAGCTGATCACGGCACTGCACTCGGCCCCCAGCGGCTCGCTGGAGCTGCGGCTGCGGGAACTGCGGGCCCGGCTGGAGATGGGCGAGTTCACCATCGCGCTGGCCACCCTGGACGCCCTGGAGCGGGACCACCCCGACGACTGGCGGGTGGTCTGGTACCGGGGCGTGGCCGCGCTCGCCACCGGCGACCACGAGAACGCCGCGCTGTCCTTCGACGCGATCTACGACGCCTTCCCGGGCGAGCCCGCCCCCAAGCTGGCCCTCGGTCTGTGCGCCGAGGTGCTCGGGCAGCTGGACAACGCCGCCGAGTACTACCGCCTGGTGTGGACGACCGACCCCAGCTTCGTCAGCACCGCGTTCGGGCTCGCCCGGGTGCGGCTGACCGCCGGGGACCGGCAGAACGCCGTGCACACCCTGGAGTCCGTACCGGAGGCGTCCATCCACTACACCGCCGCCCGGGTCGCCGCCGTACGGGCCCGGCTCAGACACCGTACGGAGGCGACGCTCGGGTCCCCCGGAACCGCGTCGCCCGGAACCGTTCCGCCCGGAACCGTTCCGCCCGGAACCGTTCCGTCCGGATCCGTGCCGTCCGGGACCGCGCCGGACGCGCCGTTCCTGGACGATCTGACCGCGGCCGCCGGGCAGGTCGAGGCGCTCGGCGGGTACGGTCTGGACGCGGTGCGCCGTGAGCAGTTGTCCACAGAGGTCCTTGGCTGCGCCCTGGACTGGGTACTCTCCGGTGGCCAGGGTGCCGCGCCCCCGGCCGGCGATCGGGTGCTGCTCGGCAGCGCGCTGGACGAGCGCGGCCTCCGCTTCGGACTGGAGCGGTCGTACCGCACACTGGCCCGGCTCGCCCAAGGCGGCGAGGAGAGGATCGACCTGGTGGAACGTGCCAACCGTTACCGCCCCCGGACGTGGGTGTAGTTGATGTCGCAGATGCCCCAGCCGACCGCGCTGACGAAGTGCCCGATCTGCGAGTGGCCCCTCGCTTCGGACGACCGCTTCTGCGGTGCGTGCGGCCATGACCTCTCGGCGGTCCCCGCACCGCCGGAGGACCAGCCGACCGTCACCCTGAACGGGACGGCGGGCGACCCGCCCGGCGTGGCCGCGCCCGTGGACTGGCCCCTCGCCACCGAGCCCGCCTCCGACCCGCCCCCGCCGCTGGTCCGGCCCACCGACATCCCGGGCACCGACTCCGGCGGCGGCGACCTGCCCGGTCCGGGACGGGGCGTGCGGTTCGACCGGCACCCCGAGCCCGACGAGTACCCGCTGGCCGCGCCCCAGCCGCCGGACCCGCGCACCGCCGACGTGGCCACCCCGCCGGCCGGCACCAAGGTGTGCGTGGCCTGCCGCGCGGGCCATGTCGACCGGGACGGCTACTGCGAGAACTGCGGGCACGCCCAGCCCCGGGAACGCGACCACATGGAGCTGGAGCTGGGCGCGGTCGCCGCGGTCAGCGACCGCGGCCTGCGCCACCACCGCAACGAGGACTCGTTCGCGATCTCCTCGACCGCGCTGCCCGACGGCTCCCCGGCGGTCGTGGCGATCGTCTGCGACGGGGTGTCCTCCGCGACCCGCCCCGACGACGCCTCGCTCGCCGCCGCCCGCGCCGCGAACGGGACGCTCCTCGACTCCCTGCCGCGCGGCACCCACCCGCAGCAGGCGATGCACGACGCGATCGTCGCCGCCGCGGGCGCGGTCAACGCCCTCGCGGAGGAGCCGGAGACGGCCCAGGAGCACGCCCCGCACCAGAACGCGCCGGCGTGCACCATCGTCGGCTCCGTCGTCACCCCTAGCCTGCTCGTCGTCGGCTGGGTCGGCGACAGCCGCGCCTACTGGGTCCCGGTGGACCGGAGCGCACCCCCGGCCCGCCTCACCGAGGACGACTCGTGGGCGGCACAGATGGTGTCGGCGGGACTGATGAGCGAGGCCGAGGCCTACGCCGACGAGCGCGCCCACGCGATCACCGGCTGGCTCGGCGCGGACGCGTACGAACTGGAGCCGCACACCGCTTCCTTCAAGCCGGACCGGCCGGGTGTAGTGGTGGTGTGCACCGACGGACTGTGGAACTACGCGGAGGCCGCCGAGGAGATGGCCGAGGCCGTGCCCCTGGACGCGGACCGGCGACCGCTGCACTGCGCGCAGGTTCTGGTCGGCCGGGCCCTCGACGGAGGTGGCCACGACAACGTAACAGTGGCCGTCCTGCCGTTCCCGGCCCCTCCTCAGGGGGCAGGATCGGCCTGAGGGTGCTCGCGGGCGGGATGTTCGCGGGCGCCGGGGGCGGCCGGACGGGAAGGGCCGACGGACCGGAGGGGACCGGTCCGGGTAGGGGCACGACAGTCATCACCCCACGTGCTGTGGGGCTACCAGTGGGGCTGCTAGGGGGATCTGAGTAGGCATGGCCAATTTCTCGAAGTCGAACGTGCCGCAGTTCTCGGTCGAGGTGTACCAGAACGAGTACCTGCCCGAGGGCGGCCGCGAGGTCAACGCCATCGTCACGGTCAGCGCGACCGGCGGCGGCACCATCGGCAGCGCGGTCGCCGCGCCGCACCTCTACTCGCCCGGCCAGGGCCCGTCCGCCGCCGTGGCACTCATGGTCGACTGCTCGGGGTCGATGGACTACCCGCCGACCAAGATGCGCAACGCCCGGGACGCCACGGCCGCCGCGATCGACACCCTGCGCGACGGCGTCCACTTCGCGGTGATCGACGGCACCCATGTGGCCCGGGAGGTCTACCCCGGCGGGGGCCGGCTCGCGGTCGCCGACTCCACCACCCGGGACCAGGCCAAGCAGGCGCTGCGCCGGCTCAGCGCGGGCGGCGGCACCGCCATCGGCACCTGGCTGAAGCTCGCGGACCGGCTGCTCGCCTCGGCGGACGTCGCCATCCGCCACGGCATCCTGCTCACCGACGGCCGCAACGAGCACGAGTCCCCCGAGGACCTGAAGGCAGCGCTGGACGCCTGTGCCGGACGGTTCACGTGTGACGCGCGTGGAGTGGGCACCGACTGGGAGGTGAAGGAGGTCACAGGGATCGCCTCCGCGCTGCTCGGCACCGCCGACATCGTCGCCGACCCGGCCGCCCTGTCCGCCGACTTCACACAGATGATGGAGGCGGCCATGGGCAAGGAGGTCGCGGACGTCGCGCTGCGGCTGTGGACCCCGGTCGGCACGCAGATCAAGTTCGTGAAGCAAGTGGCGCCCACGGTCGAGCAGTTGACCGACCGTCGCACCGAGGCCGGACCGCGCGCCGGGGACTACCCGACCGGCTCGTGGGGGGACGAGTCCCGTGACTACCACGTGTGCGTCGAGGTCCCGTCCGCGGACCTCGGCCAGGAGATGCTGGCCGCCCGTGTCTCCCTCGTCATACCGCAGCCCGACGGCACGGCGCAGAACCTCGGCGCCCAGGGTCTGGTGAAGGCGGTGTGGACCGACGACATGGTCGCGTCCACGTCGATCAACCCCCAGGTCGCGCACTACACGGGTCAGGCCGAACTGGCACAAGTCATCCAACAGGGTCTCGATGCCCGTAAATCCGGCGATTTCGACGGAGCGACGGCCAAGCTGGGACGGGCCGTTCAGCTCGCCAGCGCGTCGGGGAACGCGGATACTGCGAAACTGCTTGCGAAGGTGGTGGACGTGGTCGACGCGGCGACCGGTACTGTGCGACTGAAGGCGAAGGTCACGGAGGCCGACGAGATGACTCTCGAGACACGGTCGACAAAGACTGTTCGTGTAAAGAAGTAGCTGGACGCAAGCAAGAGACAACCGGAAACACCGCTGCACATCGGCCTGGCTCCCCCACCCGGGGATCCGGACAGAACCGGCCACACCGGCCCGTCGCGGCCACAGCACCCGGCCGAAGGGCCGGAAAGGAGAGGGGGAAGCGCCGACATGCCGACCTGCCCGAACGGACACCAGTCGGGTTCCGACGACTGGTGCGAGGTCTGCGGTCACCGTATGGCCGGTGCCGTACCCCCGCCGCCACCACCGCCGCCCCCGGGCGCCGGTTACGGATACCCGCCGCCCGGCTCCCCTCCCCCGCCTCCCGGCGGAGGCGGCCCCGGTGGACCTGGGGGTCCCGGTGGACCCGGTGGACGCCCGCACCTCGCCGCCGAGCCGGAACTCTGCCCGCAGTGCCGCACGCCCCGCGAGGGCGGCGCGCCCTTCTGCGAGGAGTGCCGGTGGAACTTCCTGACCAACACCGCGACGACGTACACCCCGGCCGCACCCCGGCCGTCGGCGCCCGGACCCGGCGCGGGTCCCGGGGGTCCCGGTCCCGGAGGTCCCGGTCCCGGCGGCCCCGGTCAGGGCGGCCCTGGCCCCGGTCCTGGTCCCGGCGGCGGGAACCCGGCGCTCCGGTTCCAGCAGCAGCCGCCGCCTCCGCCCTCCTTCGGCGGCGGTGACGCGTACGACTACCAGAGCTCCCGCCCCTCGCAGGTGAACCGTCCCGCCGAGCCGATCCCGTCGGGTCCGCCGTTCGGCGGGGAACCGTCGGGTCCGGGCGGGCCCGGGGGTCCGGGCGGAAACGGCGGGTTCGGTGGGCCTGGTGGCCCCGGGGGCCCTGGTGGGCCCGGTGGACAGGGCGGACGCGGCGGCCATGGCGGTCAGGGCCCCGGTGGGCCCGGCCGTCAGGGTGGGCCCGGTGGTCCGGGTGGCCCGTCGGGGCCGGGGGGTTCCTCCGGCTTCGGTGGCGGGCCTTCGGGGCAGCCCGGGCAGCAGCAGCCCGGTCCGGGGCAGTCCGGTCAGCCCGGTCAGCCCGGCCCGTCCGCGTTCGGCGGGGATCCTTCGCGTCCCGGGCCCTCGGGCTTCGGTGGCGACCCGTCACGACCGGTTCCGCCGCCGCCCGGTCCCACACCGGGTGGACCTGGTGGACCTGGTGGTCCCGGCGGGTCCGGCTTCTTCGGCGGCCCCGGGCCTGGTGGTCCGGGTGGACAGGGGCCCGGCGGCGGTCAAGGTCCCGGTGGCGGTCAGGGCCCCGGTGGGGGGCAAGGCCCCGGCGGGGCACCGCAGGCGTTCCAGCAGGCGGGGCCGTCGGCTCCGCCCGCCTTCCCGCAGGAGACCCGGCGACCGCAGCCCGGGGGTCCTGGCGGCCCCGGTGGTCCGGGTGGTCCCGGTCCCGGTGGTCAGGGTCCCGGTGGCGGCCCGTCCTTCGGTGGTGACGACGACTGGGTGATCTCCCCGCCGTCGACCGGTCCCGGCGGCCCCGGTGGTCACGGCGGCGGACCTGCCGGCCCCGGTGGTCCCGGCGGTGCGGGTGCTCGCCCGGGCGGCTACGGCTACCCGCAGCCCGGTGCCACCCAGGCACCGCCCGGTCCCGCGTACCAGCAGGCGCCGACGACCTGGAGCGCGACCATCGGCCCGGACCGCGACTACTTCATGGCGATGATGCAGCGCTCGGGCCCCGAGGCGGCGGGCCTGAACCTGCCCGCGTACTCCCCGGAGCAGCGGCGCGCCCTCACCGGCAACCAGATCACCATCGGGCGCCGCCGCCACTCCACCGGCGACACCCCCGACATCGATCTCTCGGTGCCGCCGGAGGACCCGGGCGTCTCCCACCAGCACGCGGTGCTGGTGCAGCAGCCCGACGGCAGCTGGGCGGTCGTCGACCAGAACTCCACGAACGGAACCACGGTCAACGGTTCCGAGGACCCCATCCAGCCCTTCGTCCCGATCCCCCTCCAGGACGGGGACCGGGTCCACGTGGGCGCGTGGACGACGATCACGATCCGCCGGGGCTGACCCGCCCGCACCAGCGCGACACTCGGGGCCGACTGAACGACTTCAGTCGGCCCCGAGCCAATTGAGCGACCCGGGGGCCCACCGGCGACGGGAGAACCCAGCGCTCAGCTCGCAGCCCCAGGGCCCCAGCTCCCGGTCCCAGGCCCCTGCTCCCCGATCGGTCCCCGATCCCTCCGGTCATGGCAGCGCCCAGGCGTACGGCCCCTCCGGGTCGTCCAGCCAGGCCCAGGCCCGGTCGCCGCGGACCGTGATGCCGTAGCGCTCACGGGACGGCATGCCCTCGCGCTGCCACAGGGCGAGGGCCTCGTGCGGGTCGAGGCTGCCCGCCGTCAGGGCCAGCAGGAACCGGAAGAGCTCGTGGTCCCTGGCCCGGCTCGGCAGCCCCCCGAGATGCGGATGCGCCGCCTCCGGCTCACTGCCCCCGCGCAGGGGCACGAAGTACGCCGACGTGTGCAGGAAGCGCCCCTCGGCGTGCTCGGCGTCCTCGACCCGGAGCCGTACCAGCCCCGTGGCCAGCGGCGTCAGGATGCGCGCGCCGGGGTTGCACTGGGCGAGCCAGGCGCGCGGGATCGAGTGCAGCGTGCAGGTCGCGATGATCCGGTCGTACGGCGCCCGCTCAGGCACTCCGCGGGCCCCGTCCCCGGTGACGACGGTCGGGTGGTACCCGGCGGCGTCCAGATGCCTGCGCGCCGCCTCCGTGATGTCGGCGTCCAGATCGACGGTCGTGACCGCCTCGTCCCCCAGCCGGTACGCGAGCAGAGCGGCGTTGTAACCGGTCCCGGCGCCGATCTCCAGCACCCGGTCGCCGTCGGCCACCTCCAACTCGGCCAGCATCTTCGCCATCAGCGACGGCTGGCTGCTGGAGGAGATCAGCTCCCCGTCGCGCACCCGTGTGGCGAGCGGGGCGTCGGCGTACGCGCCCCGCACCCAGCGGTGACGCCGCCGCGGGGCCCGCTCCTCGCCCCACAGCCGCTCGAAGCCGATCGCGGAGCTCACGTAGTAGTACGGCACGAAGAGATGCCGGGGAACGCTCTCGAAGGCCTTCCGCCACTCCGGGTCGGCGTCCCACGCCCCGCTCGCCTCGATCTCGCGCACCAGCGCCGACCGGGCCTCGGCGGCGAGGCGTTCCAGATCCTGGTCCACAGCGTGCGTGCCCATACCTCCACTGTGCGGCCGGACGCCTCCAGAGGCGAGCACCGTGGACGGTCCTAGGCCTCAAGTCCTCCGTCGCCGCGTCTGAGACCATGGATGACGTGAAAGAGATTCGGCGCGGCACGCTTCAGGAGCAGACCTTCTACGAGCAGGTCGGCGGCGAGGAGACCTTCCGGCGCCTCGTGCGCCGTTTCTACGAGGGTGTCGCCGGGGATCCGATCCTGCGGCCCATGTATCCCGAGGAGGATCTGGGCCCGGCCGAGGACCGCTTCGCGCTGTTCCTGATGCAGTACTGGGGCGGCCCCACCACCTACAGCGAGAACCGGGGCCACCCCCGGCTCCGGATGCGCCACGCCCCCTTCACCGTGGACCGCGCCGCCCACGACGCCTGGCTGAAGCACATGCGCGACGCCGTCGACGAGCTGGGCCTCTCCGAGGAACACGAGCACACGCTGTGGAACTACCTCACCTACGCGGCGGCCTCGATGGTGAACGCCCCGGGCTGAGCGGCCTCGGGGCCGGACACCGCCACCGGATGATCGCCCCCTGGTGATCGCCCCCTCGCCGGCGAGGGGCGGCACGCGGAGGACAGGCTCAGCGGACGCTGACGCCCAGCATCCCGAGTCCCGAGTCCCGCCGTACGGCGATCGACCCGTACGGGGTGCGCAGCCTGAGCCACGCGCCCGACGAGAACAGCACCGGCGACGTCTCCTCCGGCGGGCCCGCCGTCCGCGCGGGGCGGAGGAAGCCGAGCGACTGGGCCGCGTGCACGGCCCGCACCGGCAGTTGGGTGTTCCCGACCGTCCGGGACCAGATCTCCCGCCCGATCCGGTCGAGTTCGGCCCGCGTACGCCCCTCGGGCGCCAACTCCTCGGTACGGGACCGGAATTCGCGTACCGCCGCCGAGACCATCGCCCGCAACGCGTCCGGCGCGGGCAGCCCCGCCTCCGGCCGCCAGCCGCCGCGCGGGGGAAGGACTCCGGCCCACGGCGGCCCGGTCACCGCCTTCGGGACGAGCGCCGTGCCCGCGGGCTCGTCGATGGACTCCAGGAGTTCACCGGCCGACACGGTCACGTCGAGCGTGGCGTCGAGCCCGTCCTCGTACGGCTTGGCGAGGCGTACGGCCCGGATCGCCAGGACCTCGAAGGACGGTGGCCGGCCGAAGACGGCCAGCGCGGTGCCGGACGCCTGGAGGCGTACCGCGGCTCCACGGTCGTAGTGGAGCAGCCGGGCGAGGAAGGCCGCGAGATCCGCCGCCTCCCCCTCGTCGGCGAGGTGGAGCACCGTCATGCGGCGACGGCCTCCTCCTCGTCGTCTCTGTACTCCTCCAGGAACTCGCGTTCCTCGGCGGTGATCCGGCGGGGCCGCTGCGTCGCGAAGTCGAACGGCACTATCACCGTCGAGGCCCGGACATAGACCTGCTCGGGGTCCTTGACCTCATAGGTGATCGTGAACGACGCCGCCCTTATCTCCGTGATCCACAACTCGATGTCCACCGGCTTGTGCCGGTGCACCAGCTGCCGCTTGTAGTCGATCTCATGGCGTGCCACCACGGACCCCTGCTTGAAGTCCTTCTCCGGGCGGAACAGGAAGTCGATACGGGCTTCCTCCAGGTAGCGGAGGAAGACCACGTTGTTGACGTGGCCGTACGCGTCCATGTCCGCCCAGCGCAGTGGGCAGCGGTAGATGTGCCGCAAGATCGATCAGCCCCGGGTCAGCTTCTTGTAGGTGGCGCGGTGCGGACGGGCGGCGTCGGCTCCGAGTCGCTCGATCTTGTTCTTCTCGTACGACTCGAAGTTGCCCTCGAACCAGAACCACTTGGACTCGCCCTCGTAGGCGAGGATGTGCGTCGCCACCCGGTCCAGGAACCACCGGTCGTGGGAGACGACCACGGCGCAGCCCGGGAACTCCAGGAGCGCGTTCTCCAGCGACGACAGGGTCTCGACGTCGAGGTCGTTGGTCGGCTCGTCGAGGAGCAGCAGGTTGCCGCCGAGCTTGAGGGTGAGCGCCAGGTTGAGGCGGTTGCGCTCACCGCCGGAGAGCACCCCGGCCGGCTTCTGCTGGTCCGGGCCCTTGAAGCCGAACGCGGAGACATAGGCGCGGGAGGGCATCTCGACCTGGCCGACGTTGATGTAGTCCAGCTCGTCGGAGACGACGGCCCACAGCGTCTTCTTGGGGTCGATGTTCTCGCGGCTCTGGTCGACGTAGGAGATCTTGACGGTGTCGCCGACCTTGATCGAACCGGAGTCGGGCTGCTCCAGACCCTGGATCATCTTGAAGAGGGTCGTCTTGCCGGCGCCGTTCGGGCCGATGATGCCCACGATGCCGTTGCGCGGGAGCGTGAAGGAGAGGTCGTCGATCAGGACCTTCTCGCCGAAGGCCTTGCTGAGGTTGTTGACCTCGACGACCACACTGCCCAGACGCGGGCCCGGCGGGATCTGGATCTCCTCGAAGTCCAGCTTCCGCATCTTGTCGGCCTCGGCCGCCATCTCCTCGTAGCGGGCCAGACGCGCCTTGGACTTGGCCTGCCGTCCCTTGGCGTTGGAGCGGACCCACTCCAGCTCTTCCTTGAGCCGCTTGGCGCGCTTGGCGTCCTTCTGGCCCTCGACCTTGAGACGGGTCTGCTTGGTCTCCAGGTACGTGGAGTAGTTGCCCTCGTAGCCGATCGCGCGGCCGCGGTCGAGCTCCAGGATCCAGCCCGCGACGTTGTCGAGGAAGTACCGGTCGTGGGTGACGGCGACGACGGTGCCGGGGTACTTGGCGAGGTGCTGCTCCAGCCACTGCACGGACTCGGCGTCCAGGTGGTTGGTGGGCTCGTCGAGGAGCAGCAGGTCGGGGGCTTCGAGCAGCAGCTTGCACAGCGCGACGCGGCGGCGCTCACCACCGGACAGGTTGGTGACGGGCCAGTCGCCGGGCGGGCAGCCGAGCGCGTCCATGGCCTGCTCCAGCTGGGTGTCCAGGTCCCACGCGTTCGCGTGGTCCAGGTCCTCCTGGAGCTTGCCCATCTCGTCCATGAGGGCTTCCGAGTAGTCGGTCGCCATGAGCTCCGCGACCTCGTTGAAGCGCCTGAGCTTGCCCATGATCTCGGCCGCGCCGTCCTGGACGTTCTGCAGGACCGTCTTGGACTCGTCCAGCGGCGGCTCCTGCAGGAGCATCCCGACGGTGTAGCCGGGCGACAGGAACGCGTCGCCGTTGGAGGGCTGTTCGAGACCCGCCATGATCTTGAGAACGGTGGACTTTCCGGCACCGTTCGGACCGACCACACCGATCTTCGCGCCGGGCAGGAAGCTCAGCGTGACGTCGTCAAGGATCACCTTGTCGCCGTGCGCCTTGCGTGTCTTGCGCATCGTGTAGATGTACTCAGCCAAGAGAAACCGTCCGGCAACTTGAAATCTGGCAGTGGGCAGTACCACCCATCTTGCCGCACGGCCAGCCCTCGACGGAAACCGGATGGTGAGGCCCCCGGCCGAACGGCACGGCCCCGGCGCCTTGGGGGCGTACCGGGGCCGCGTCGCACGCACGTGTCACCGCGCGGTCACTCACTGTCGAGTTGCCAAGGAGCTCTTCCGCCTGCCGAATCCTCGTCAGGGGGTCCGTCCCTCGTCAGAGGTTCGGTTCGTCAAAGGTTCCGTTCGTCAGGGGCTCGGTTCGTCAGGGATTCCGCTTGCGGAGGAGGACCATCACCGCGCCGCCGATCACGACCAGGCCGATGGCGAGGCCGCCGATCACCGGGGTGGCGCCGGAGCTGCCGGTCTCGGCGAGGTCCGTCCCGGAGTCGGCGACCGCGTTGCCGCCCACCGTCGCCGGGCTCGGCTCGCTCAGTGTCTGGACCGACTCCCCGCCCGCGCCGGCCTCGGTCTCCGTCCGGCAGTCGAGCACGCCCCGGAACTGCTTCGCGAAGCCGTTCGGCCCCTCGATCGTGAAGTCGTACGCCTGGTCCTCCTGCAAGGGGATCGTCACCGTGCGGGTCTCGCCCGCCTCGATGGTGTACGTGATCCCCATCAGCTCGAAGGTGAAGGGCTGGTCGCCCTGGTTGGCGGCCGTGATGTCCAGGCCGCCCTCGGCGCAGTTCTTCTCGGCCGACAGTGCGGGTATCGCGCCCTCCCCTGCCCAGTGCGCGGTGGCCGTCGCGGAGACCGTGGACTCGCTGGAGCCCGCGAGGATCTGGGTCTGACTGCGGGTCTCGGAGGCGAAGGCACGGCCGACCGGCACGGTCGTCGAGGCCTGCACGGTCACCTCGGCCGTACCGTCCGCCGCGTCCTCGGGCACGTCGAAGTACAGCTCGCCGCCGTCCTCGGCCGAGGTCACGGCCTCGCCGTCCGCGTCGACGATCTTCACGCCGTCCGCCGTCCCGTCCGAGGGCGGGGTCACGGTCACACCGTCCGCGTTGGTGTGCACGGTGACCGGGCCGAGCCGCTCGCCCGGCCGGCCGGAGACCGCCGACGGGTCGAGGGTCAGGGAGGCGGCCGGCTCCGCGAGGTTCCGCGCGCTCTTCTCCAGGTAGTCCGCGAGCCTCTCCGCCTCCGGATCCTGGGCCGTCACGTCGGCCCCGTCCGAGTACCGCCAGATCGCCACCTGTGTACCGGTCGCCGCGTCCTGCTCGGTGAGGCCCTTGGCCCCGGCCTTGCCGGCGAGCGCCGCGAGGTCGTTCACCTGCGGGTAGGAGTTCTGCAGGATCCAGCGGATCCTGCCCGCGTCCTTGTTGTCCCCCAGCGAGGTGCCGCTCCAGGGGGTCTCCTGGTACTTGGCGTCCTTCTGTGTCGGGTTCTGGACGTCGACGCAGTAGGTCCGCAGAGTGCCGCCGCCGTCGACGAACATCTCGAACAGCCCTGCGGGGAGCTGCTGTTCCTGGCCGTCTTCGGTCCGGAGCACGGCCGTCCCGTACGTCTTGAGGCCGCCTATGGTCGCGGTCGCTCCGCCCGAGGTCTGCGCCGGCTCGTCGGCGGCGGCCGGGGCCGCGGTGACGATCGCACCCGCGACGACGAGTCCGGACGCGAGGGACACGGCGGCGAGGCGGGCCGCGCCTCGTCTGCGCGCGGCCCGTCCGGACCACCCGGAGAACGACGTCGAGAACGAAGAAACCACAGAATTTCCCTTCGAGCAGGACCCGTTGACGTGGGGGGTTGTGGTCCCACCAGCAGAATCAGAAGCCCCGTGAGCTATGCCCGGCATCCTAGGGATGCGGCGCACCGCACTTCCCAGTCGTATCGTCGGACAACCGATCCGAATCGGAATCGTTATCGCTTGCACAGCTCGCGAACAGCGCTTATCGACAAGTCGATCAGGCACACACTCGGACTCTTCACATCGCATTCGCCGATAAGCCACGACTCGATCGACCACGACTTGATCCATCATCAGCTGAGGTCACGTCACTCCGGCGGGCTCCGGCTGGCGTTCGGCCGTGGTATCGAGCCGACTCCCGGGCTGCGGCGTCTCCCAGTTCGGCTCAGGCTCCGGCTGCGAGTGCGACTGCGACTGCGTCACCGCCGATGCCTCTCCCCTGGGCGTCCGTCGGAACGCCGATGTGCCCCGCGACAGATCGTGGCCGATGGCGACCGCGTCGACGTCCGCCGAGACCCGGCTCTGCCCGTCCCGCTGTTCGGTGCGCACCTTCAACCGCCCCTGCACCACCACCGGATCGCCCAGCGCCACGGACGACGCCACGTTCGCGGCGAGGGTGCGCCGCGCCCACACCGTGAAGAAGTTGGTGTGCCCGTCGGTCCACTCGTTCTTCTCCCGGTCCCAGTACCGCGAGGTCACCGCCAGCCGGAACCGGGCCGACGAACCCGTCGACAACTCCCGGCAGACCGGCTGGGTCGCCACGTTCCCCACCACGCACACCAATGTCTCGTTCATCTCGCGAACCCCTCCTTCACGTCGGCACCGACGCCGGCGCCGACCGGACACGCGTACGGGCCCGTCCCGTACGGCTGCAGCGTCCGTCGTGCGGCGGTGCTGTGATCGCCGCGTGTTCAGACTGCCGCCGCCGGGCCGAGCCCGCTGAGCCCTGTGCACTACCCGCCGGTTGTGGACAACTCCGTCACCCGACGGGGTGAACCGTCCCTACGAGAGCCGCCTCTCACCCCACCGCCGGCACCTCTCCCACCACCGACCACCGACCACAGCCCGCAGCCCGCAGCCCGCAGCCCGCTGACGCAACGCCTCAACCCACCGGCGCCGTCCCCAGCACCCGCCCGTACTGCTCCCGCACCTCCCGGTACCGCAACAGCTCGGCGGCCACCGGATCCAGCACCCGCGCCCGGCCGCACCCGGCTGCCGCCTCCCGCAGCCGCCGTTCCGCCTCGTGGCCGTACCGCCGTGCCGGACCACGTGCGGCCAGGCGGCAGCCCCACTCGACGGCCGGCCCACCGACGATGCCGATCACCATCAGCAGTACCGGCACCCCGAGATTCGGTGCCATGAAGCCGATGATCTGCCCCAACAGCCACAGCCCCCCGATGACTTGGAGCAGGGTCATGGACGCCTGCGCGAGCACCGCGGCGGGCCACCAGCCTGGGCGCGGCGGCCGCCCCGCCGGCGCCCCGACCCGCATCGCCAGCTCGTCCAGCGCCTCGGGCAGCCCCTGCGCCCCGCGTACCGCCGCCTCGCGCACCGCCTGGGCCCAGGGCGCGGGCAACCCCGTCGCGGCGCGCTCCGACAACGTCCGTACGGCGTGTTCGACTCGCTGTCGGGCGGTGGCCTCCTCGTCCACGGGCGCCGACAGGGCGAGCCGCCCCGTCGGCGGTTCGCTCCGGTCCTGGTACCACCGCCACAGCCGTAGCCAGGGCGTACCGCACGCGCGGCCCGCATGGCGCAGCCAGACGCGCTCGGCGGCCTCGCCCGCGGCGGTGGCGCCGACGGCGTCCGCGAGCCGCGCGGCGAACTCGTCCCGGGCCTGCTCGCTGAGCCCCGCGCGCCGCTGGGTGGCGTACACCGGCCACAGCCGCGCGGCAGCCGCGTCCAGGTCGGCGCGGACCCGGCGTGCGGGCGCGCCCCGCTCGGCCACGAACTGCTCCAGCGCGTCGCGCAGCTCCCCCACCCCGTCTCCGGTGAGCGCGGACAGCGCGAGCACGGTGGCGCCCGGTTCGCCATGCTCCCCGAGCGCGATCCCGTCCTCGTCGAGCAGGCGCCGCAGATCGTCGAGCACCTGGTGGGCGGCCTCCCCGGGGAGCCGGTCCACCTGGTTGAGGACGACGAACATGACCTCCGCGTGACCGGCCAGGGGCCGCAGATAGCGCTCGTGGAGCATGGCGTCGGCGTACTTCTCCGGGTCGACGACCCAGATGACCGCGTCCACCAGCGCCAGGATCCGGTCGACCTGCTCCCGGTGCTGGACCGCCGCCGAGTCGTGGTCGGGCAGATCCACCAGCACGAGACCGCGCAACTGGGCCTCCGCCTCCGGGCTCTGCAACGGCCGCCGCCGCAGCCGTCCCGGAATGCCCAGCCGGTCGATGAGGCTCGCCGCGCCGTCGCTCCAGCTGCACGCGATGGGCGCGGCCGTGGTGGGCCGGCGTACGCCCGTCTCCGAGATCGCCACGCCCGCGAGCGCGTTGAACAGCGTCGACTTGCCGCTGCCGGTGGCGCCCGCGATGGCGACGACCGTGTGCTGCCCCGAGAGCCTGCGCCGCGCCGCCGCCTCGTCCAGCACCCGTCCGGCCTCCGCCAGCGTGGTGCTGTCCAGCCGCGTACGGGACTGCCCCACCAGCTCCCGCAGCGCGTCGAGCCGTGACCTCAGACGCCCGTCGTACGCGAGCGGCGTGACCGACTGCGCGACCGCGGCCCTGGTCTCCCCCGTCGGAACGCGCTCGGCGACGGTCGCGTCGGTGACACGCCGGGCGATGAGCCCGTCGTCCCAGGGGTCACCGGCTTCCGTACGCCCGGACGAATCGCCGGACGAATCGCCGTGCGCGGCGGCGGACGTGCCGCTGCCGGAACGGTCGGGCACGCGCGCGTGGACGTCGTTCCCGACCTTCGGGCGCTGCTCACGGCTCGGGCGGGCGGATGGCCCGGCGTTCCGGTCCCGCGCTCCGACCGCTCCGACCGCTCCGACCTCTTCAACCGCTCCGGCCTTCTCAGGACGCCTGCCCTCGGCACTCTCCGACGGACCTGCGTCCCGGCTCCTCGAACGCGCGTCCCCGGCCGCTCCGGAAGCGCCCCCAACGCCCCCTACGCCCCTCGTTGTGTCGCCCTTCTCGTTGCCCTTGTCGTTGTCCGTGTCGTTGTCCTTCTCGTCGCCCTTCTCGGGGACGTCGTCTCCGGTCTGATCCGTGTGGTCAGTGACGGCGGTCACGGCGGTCACCTCTCCTTCTGCAGTACGGACAGGGCGGCGATGAGTTCGGCCTGTGGTTCGGGGTGTACGTCGAGTGCGTCGAGCGGGGCGAGGCAGCGGTCGCGCTCGGCGTCGAGGGCCCGGTCGAGGTATTCGGTGAGCAGCCGTCCGCCCCGGTCGCGCAGCCGCAGCGCGCCGTGCGCCCCGATCCGTTCGGCGAGCCCCTCCCCCGCCGTACGGGCCCGTCGGCCGCCCAGCAGGGCCGTGGCGCCCAGGGCGGCCACCACCTCCACGTCGGGCGCGACGCTCCGGTCGAGGTCGCGCACCTCTTCCTCGGCGTACTCCTCCAGGACGCGCCGCCAGCGTCGTACGGTCATCCCGATCCGATGCTCGACGCCCTCCCGCGTGGCGTCACGCTCCGTCAGCCCTGCGGCCACGGCGGCGGGTTCGCGGCGCCAGGCCTCGCCGATGCGCTCTTCGGCGGCGGTGACGGCGCACAGCAGCAGGGTGCCGAGGCTTTCGACGAGGGCGTCGAGCAGTTCGCCCGCGGTGCAGTCGAGCGGATAGCTGCGCCACCGCTTGAGGGCGTCGCCCGCGAGTACGGCCCCCGACTGCAGACGTGCCTTCACGCGCGCGTGCTCGCTGTCGTACGCCGTGTCGACGGCGGCGGTGAGCCGGAGGGCGGCGGAGTACTGCTGGGCCGCCGCGCTCGCCAGCTCGGGCATCCGGGACCTCAGCGAGTCGAGGACGCCGTGCGCGGTGCGGGCGGCGGCATCGTGCCGGGCTCCCGGATCGGTCGCCTGCTGGACGAGCCAGGCCCGCAGCGGGGCGACGGCGGTGCCCGGCAGCAGCCCGCCGCCCCAGGCGGACTCGGGCAGTTCGGGCACGGTGAACCGGGGTACGTCGCCGAGCCCGGCCTTGGTCAGCAGCGCCCCGTACTGCCGGGAGACCTCGGACACCACCTGGTGAGGCACCCGGTCGAGCACGGTGACCAGGGTCGCCCGGTGTTCCTTCGCGGACCGCAGCAGATGCCAGGGCACGGCGTCGGCGTAGCGGGAGGCCGTGGTGACCATCACCCAGATGTCGGCGGCGCAGATGAGTTCGGCGGCGAGGACGCGGTTGTGGGCGTCCAGGGAGTCGATGTCGGGCGCGTCGAGGAGGGCGATACCGGGGGGAAGGCTGTCGGCGGTCTCGATGCGCAGGACGCGCTCGCCGTCCTGGCCGTCGTCCCCGCCCGGCGGGAACGACGCGTCACCCGGATCCTGGCCGGGCTCCTGCTGAGGCACCCACGCGCGGGTGAGGTTGGGCAGCACGCGCATGCCGCTGAACCAGTGGTGATCCTCGGGATGGCAGATCAGCACGGGCGTACGGGTCGTCGGCCGCAGCACACCGGCCTCGCTGACCCTCCGCCCCACCAGGGAGTTGACGAGAGTGGACTTGCCGGCTCCGGTCGACCCCCCGACCACGGCGAGCAAGGGTGCTTCGGGTTGCCGCAACCGGGGCACCAAGTAGTCGTCGAGTTGCGCGAGCAGTTCGTCGCGGTTGGCACGCGCGCGCGGGGCCCCTGCCAGGGGCAGCGGGAAGCGCGCGGCGGCGACACGGTCGCGCAGGGTGGAGAGCGCGTCGAGCAACTGAGGCCGTACGTCCAAGGTCACCACATGCGAAGAATGCCCAACTTTGTGGACATTCTGAAGCATATAAGCACGTCTGCGCGCCGACAGGACACACGGGACGGAGGGGACGAGAGGGGCGCAGGCATAACGAGTGCACAACACCCGAGGCCCGAGACGCCAAAAGAGGTGCACGATTCGTACCTGCCTGCGATTATCAGGACCGCTTCACCGAACCTCCACATTGAGCCACGGAGGCGAAGCAACAGGGACAAGGACTCGGGAGCCCTATCCTTGTCCCCGGCAACGTCACGGATCAGCCCACACCCGGGCACCAAGACAGAGGCCACCACACCCGGCCCCCGTAGCTCAGTGGATAGAGCAGGCGCCTTCTAAGCGCTTGGCCGCAGGTTCGAGTCCTGCCGGGGGCGCCCACTCTCCACCCTCCCTCGGGAGGGTTTTTTCACGCCAAGCACGACCCCACCCCCACCCACCGGCCCCTGGTCACCCCCGGCTATCACCAGCCACCAGACCGTGACCATCCGCACGGGCCCACGACACCCCGCAAAGAAGGCCGGAAATCTTTCCGCCAGCCAGCCACGAGACACCACACGCAAACCCGGCGCCGGCCTCCCGCAGTACGACGCTCATTGGTCCCGTACGGCGGCGGAAGTGGTCGTGGAAGCGACGCAACAGTTGACCGGCGGAGTCGGTCCCGAGGAGTGACGGGCCGGAGCACGGAAGATGACGGCCACCAGACCCAACCCGATCGCCCCGCCCACCAGTTGGGCCCCCACGAACCCGGGCACCGATCCCGGTGCGATTCCTGTGAAGGTGTCGGTGAAGGCTCGGCCCACTGTCACCGACGGGTTCGCGAAGGAGGTGGAGGAGGTGAACCAGTACGCCGAACCGATGTACGACGCCACCGCCACCGGCGCGAACCGCAGCCGGTCGGTGCGGGCGAGGCCGAAGATCAGCAGAACCAGGCCGGCCGTGGCGACCGCCTCGGCCAGCAGCAGATGACCCGCCGAACGCTCGTGCGTGGACCACTTCACCAGGGGTTCCGCGAACATCGCGTCCGCCAGGACGGCCCCGGCGATCGCCCCGACGGTCTGAGCGGAGACGTACGCGGCCACCTCCCCACCCGTGACGCCTGTGGTGTCTGCGACGTCCGTGACCTCTGTGTCTCCCTCACTCCCGCGCCGCCGCCCCGTCCACCACTCGGCCAACGTCACGACCGGGTTGAAGTGCGCACCGGAGACCGGCCCGAGCAGGGCGATGAGCACCCCCAGCCCGAACACGGTGGCGAGGGAATTCGCCAGCAACTGCACCCCGACGTCACGCGTCAGAGCCGTGGCCTGGATGCCGGACCCGACGACCACCGTGACGAGTGCCGCCGTACCGACGAACTCGGCGGCGACACGCGCCCCCAACGGCGTACGCGCGGACACGGCCGCGGCGGCGACCGGAACGGCGGTCTCGCCGGGTTTCCCCTCCATGGCGACCAACAGAACTCCTCGACATCGGCCGGCGGCGCCGGTCAGGAACAGGTCAGGAACAGGACCGCTTCACGTCGTTCTCGGCAGTGAGCCGCGCGGTCTCCGCCAGTTCGGCGAAACCGCCCGCGAGAGAGGCGAGAACCGCCGGCCTGAGCCGGTAGTACGTCCACCGCCCGCACGGCTCCGTCTCCACGATCCCGGCCTCGCGCAGCACCTTCAGATGGTTGGAGAGGTTGGTCTGCTTCGCACCGGTCTCCTCCACCAGGTGAGTCGTACAGAGCGTCTCGTGCGCGAGCAGGGTGACGATCCGCAGGCGGAGCGGATCGGCAAAGACCCGGAGCAGATCAGTGTCGACTGACGTCAGCATGCGCTGATACTGTCACATCATCTCAGACTGATGCGAGCCGCTGCCTCGCGCGACGGATGCCAGCAAAGGAAGCCCGCCACCCATGACCACCTCCCCCCTCCCTTCCGTGCTCTTCGTCTGTGTCCACAACGCGGGCCGCTCCCAGATGGCCGCCGGCTTCCTCAGTCACCTCGCGGGCGACCGGATCGAGGTCCGTTCGGCCGGCTCGCTCCCCGCCGACCAGGTCAACCCGGCCGCGGTCGAGGCCATGCGGGAGGTCGGGGTCGACATCGCCGATGCCACGCCCAAGGTGCTCACCACCGAAGCCGTCCAGGCCTCCGACTACGTCATCACCATGGGCTGCGGCGACGCCTGCCCGATCTTCCCCGGCAAGAAGTACCTCGACTGGGAGTTGGAGGACCCGGCCGGCCAGGGCGTCGACGCGGTCCGTCCCATCCGCGACCGGATCAGGACCCGTATCGAGGCCCTGATCGCGGAAATCGACGCCAGGCCCTGACCACGGGGTCGCAGCCGAGCTCTGACCACGGGGTCGCTGCCGAACTCTGACCACGGGGTCGCAGCCAGGCCCTGACCTCGGGGTCGGTGCCAGGCCCTCATCGCGAGATCGCCGCCAGGCCCCGATCGCGGAGATCGGCACTGGGTAGAGTCCGGTCAGACTCGCGCACCCGGCTCCGGAAGCACGCACCCGAGGGCCCGACCGGAAGGCATCCGCCATGCGACGACCGCGACTTCGCTGTGCCGTGCTCGACGACCACCAGTCCGTCGCGACCGAGATCGCCGACTGGTCCCCCGTCGCCGACGACGTCGAAGTCGTCGCCTTCACGGAGCACTTCGCGGACGAGGACACCCTCGCGGCGGCCCTCGCCGAGTACGACATCGTCGTCACCCTGCGCGAACGCGTCCCCTTCCCCGCCTCGCTCCTCACCCGCCTGCCCCGCCTGAAGCTGCTGATCGCCTCCGGCATGCGGAACTCGGTGATCGACTACGCGGCGGCCGAGGCGCACGGCGTGACGGTGTGCGGTACGGCCAGTTCCACCACCCCGCCCGTCGAGCTGACCTGGGCGCTGCTGCTCGGCCTCGCCCGAGGCCTGGTCACGGAGAACAACGCGCTGCGCGAGGGCGGCCCCTGGCAGAGCACGGTCGGCGTGGACCTGCACGGCGCCCGGCTAGGACTGCTCGGCCTCGGCAAGATCGGCAGCCGGGTCGCCCGGGTCGGCCTCGCCTTCGGCATGCATGTGACGGCGTGGAGCCAGAACCTCACCAAGGAGTACGCCGACGAGGTGGGCGTCCACCTGGCCGCGTCCAAGGAGGAGTTGCTCGCGGAGAGCGACTTCGTCTCCGTCCATCTCGCCCTGAGCGACCGCACCCGGGGCCTCCTCGGCGCCCCCGAACTCGCCCTCCTCAAGCCGACCGCCCACCTGATCAACACCTCCCGCGCGGCCATCGTCGACCAGGACGCCCTGCTCACCGCCCTGCGCGAAGGGCGCCTCGCCGGAGCCGGCGTCGACGTCTTCGACGTCGAGCCCCTCCCCGCCGACCACCCGATGCGCTCGGCCCCCCGCCTCCTCGCCACCCCGCACCTCGGCTATGTCTCCCGGGCCAACTACGCCACGTACTACGGCCAGGCGGTCGAGAACATCCAGGCGTACCTGGCGGGCTCCCCCGTACGCCTCCTCGGCTGAGGACGGGACCTCACCGCCTCCTCCTCCTCCCTCCGCCCCCCACCCCCGATCGGACGACTCCCGTACGACCCGGCCCACACTCCCGTTCGGAATGGGTGATCCCCCGATGAACGCCGTGTCCCCCGGTGCGCGGGCGCGTTGAAGGGGCGTGCGGCCATGAAGAGGGGGTCGTGCTCACCGATCAAGAAGGAGAACGTGATGTCTCGCATCGCGAAGGCAGCCGTCGTCACGCTCGGCACCTCGGCCGTCGTGCTCGGCGGCGGCGGTCTGGCCGCGGCGGACGCGGGCGCCGAGGCCAAGGCCATCGGCTCCCCGGGTGTCCTGTCGGGCAACGTCGTCCAGGTTCCCGTCAACGTGCCGATCAACCTGTGCGGGAACACGATCGACGTCGTCGGCCTGCTGAACCCGGCCTTCGGCAACGTCTGCGTCAACAAGAGCGACGACAAGCACAAGGGCAACCCCGGCAGCCCCGGCCCGTCCGGCTACGGCCACTGACGGGGCCGACAGCCCCGAGCGACACAGCAGCGACACGGCAGTGACAAGAAGCCCCCGACGGTGTCCCACCGTCGGGGGCTTCGCGCCGCTCTCGTTCCCTCGGCTTCCCTCAGTCTCCGCCGGTCACGCGTACCGGTACACGTGCCCGATCTCCTCCAGCTCCCCCGGAGTCACGTTCCAGGGCGGCATCCGCTCGTCGCGGGCGACGATCCGCCCCCGCTGCGCGTCGCCCCTCGCCGGCGGCCGGGCCGGCAGATAGCGCGCGCCCCGGTGGCGTCCCTGCCAGCGCGTCCACTGCAGGTCGACGAAGGCGTGGTGCAGCCAGAAGACGGGGTCGTTGACGGAGGCACCGCCGACCATGTGCCCGCCGACCCACCGGTGCACACGATTGTGGTTGAGCCATGAGCCGTTGCCGGTCCCCTGGCCCCACCCTTCGAGCCGGTTGCGGAAGCCCCCGCGGGTGACCGAGTTCCAGGGGGCCTTGTCGTAGACCGGCTCGGCGAGGGCGGCGTCCAGGTCACGGGCGGTGGGCAGCGCGACGGGGTTGCGGGGGTAGCCGAAGTCCCGGGTGAGGTACTCCACGTCCGTGAGCCCCTCCGTGATGGCCCATCTGCCGGCCCCGTACGCGAACGGGCCGGTCATCACCCGCAGGTCGGAGCGCCGTCCGTTGCCGCCGAGCAGATCGGCGGTCCAGGGCGCCGACGTGGTCGTACGGTCCCGGGTCCAGTCCCAGTACGGCACGGACACCGAGTCGTCGATCCGGCGCAGCGCCTTCTCCAGCTCCAGCACGAACCGGCGGTGCCAGGGCAGGAAGGAGGGCGCCATGTGGGCCGTACGCAGCCCGCCGTCGCCGTCCGAGACGTAGTGGTCGATGTGCATCCGCACGAACTCGTCGTACTCGCCGCGCTGTTTGAGCTCCAGCAGCGCGCCGACGAACCGCCGCCGCTCCGTGCTCGTGAGCGTGCTGACGTCCTTACGTGTGTAGGCCATGGCCGACCGCTCCCTCCGCCACGTCCCGCAGCCGCAGACGCCGGCCGGCGCCCAGTTCCTCGACGGCGGCGCGGGTCGCCTCCAGAGCCGTCGGGTACGAGCGGTAGTGGTCGATCATGCTCAGATACGTACCGTCCGCGCGGCGCATGAGGTGCAGCGGGCGGTCGTCGACGGTGACGTCCCACTCGCCGGGGCCAGGCGTCCGGGCGCCCAGGTAGGCCGCCTGGTCCCTGTCGGCCCTGACACCCCGGATACGGCGGCCCCGGTACGTCTCGTCGAAGTCGGCCTCCTCGGACCGCGCCGACCGGCGGGGCCACGCGGCGGCGACGACCGGGGCCGCGGCCAGGGCGACGGCCGACACGCCCAGGGCGCGCAGCGCGTTACGGCGCGTTCTGCTTCGTCCACCGGCGGGGTCCACCGTCACTCTGCTGACGAACAACACTCTCTCCTCGTCGTGTTCGGTAGCGGTGACCCCCGGACGGCCGGGCCCGGGCTCGCACGGCCCGGGCCTCGTCTCCGTGTCGCCGCGGGCTCAGACGAGCCCGAGGTTCGCGGTCGGCGCCGTCCGCAGCAGCGGGGTGAGGACGGCCACCTGGGGGTCCTTCAGGCTGGGCAGGCCCAGCGCGTCGGGGTTGGGCGCGGTCAGTGGGGTGTCCACGTTCAGCCCGGGGGTCAGGGTCCGCAGGTCGGCGGCGGGGGCCTCGACGCCGAGCCGCTCGAAGCCCTCCCCGACGATCCGGGGCAGCGGGGTCTCGGCCTGCAGCCCCGGCAGCGCGGCTCCGAGCGGCACCTGCGGCAGGGCGCTCGCGGGCAGCAGACGGCCCTCGACATACCTCGGCCCTTCGGGGGCGCCCGGCGTGAGCAGCGGCAACTCCCCCGCCAGCCTGGGCATCTTCACGTTCAGGGAGTGCTGCACGCCTTCGAGCGGTACGGGGACGGGGACCGTCTCTGCCGCGACGGCGGGGGCGGCGGAGGCGCCCATCGCGGCCGCCACACCGGTGACGACGGCGGCAAGGGTTCCTCGTGTGGTCGGCTTCATCTCGGTACGGTCCCTTTCAGGAATGGGCGGATCCACAATCGGCGATCGCGGGAGTCAGCCGCATCGACCGAATCGACGGATACGGATGGGGATGCGGAATCGACGGTGCGCGAGCCGTGATCCGGGGCTCGACGTCCGTACCGGGTCAACGATCCGGAGATCTCCCTGAGCACGAGATTCGCCCGACTGCCGCATTAGTCCGAGAGGCCTACCGGCCCATTACCTCATTTCCCCTTATCCATTGGTCAGCTTGTCCAGAAGTCCCACCAGCGGGTCAGGATGAGCATGCCGATCACTCCGAGGTGCACCACCGGAAGCACCCAGGTGAATTCGTCGAGAAAGCCGCGCAGCCCGGCCGGTGCGGGCAGGAAGTCGTTACGGATGTTGAACGAGGTCAGGTACCAGAACAGGACGATCGTGGCGATCCAGGCCAGACAGCACCACAGGCACAGCGAGTTGATCCGGTACAGCGACTCGAACTGCAGCCAGGTCACGAAGCCGAGCCCGAACAGCGCGCCCGCCTCGAAGGTCAGCCAGTACCAGCGTGGGAAGGCGGCCCCGGCCAGCAGGCTCGCGCCGACGCAGATCACCATGCCGTAGGCCACCAGCCCGAGCATCGGGTTGGGGAAGCCGAAGGCCGATGCCTGGTCGCTCTTCATGATGTTGCCGCAGGAGACCACGGGGTTGAGGCTGCACCCGGGGGTGAAGTTCGGGTCCTCCAGCAGCTTGAACTTGTCGAGCGTGATGACCCAGGAGGCGAGCAGACCTGCGGCACCGGTGACCAGCAGCAGGATCGCGAAGGCACGGCCGCCGCCGGCCGTACGGACCGGCGGCCCCGCCTGGGCGGCCATCAGACGCGCAGGCTGCGGGCCGGCAGGAGGACGTGCGCCGCGCTGGACAGCGTCTCGGTGTCGCCCGCGAAGGCGGCGAGGGCCTCGGGCTCGACGGGCAGACCGGGCCGGGCCTCGGGCCAGGGGCGGGTCGCGAAGACGAGGTGGGCGAAGCCGCGTTCGCCGACGGCGGCGAGCCACTCCGGCGGGGCCGGGCACTGGGCGTTGAGCTGCGGCATGGTGACGACGGCCTGGCCCGCCTCGACGAGCAGGGTGACCGGCAGACTGGGGTGGGCGGAGCCGTCGACGACCCTCTCGCCGATGGGCAGACCGAGGCTCGTCAGCAGATCCGCCACGGCGGCCGTGGAGCCCTCCGGGCCGTTCCGGCCGTCGCCCAGGGTGTAGGCGAGCAGATAGGGCATGTCCCCGTCGGGGGCTTCACCGCTCCACGCCATGACGACGAGCGTGCCGAGGTCGGCGGGGCGGAAAGGGCGGGTTTCAGCGGAAGTTGAAGTCACCGCGGAACCCTATCCACGCCCGCCAAACGACTCTGCCGCCTTTTCACCCGACCGGGCGACACACTACGGCCGACCACACGAACGAGGGACCGGACTCGAACACCATGGAATTCACTCTCCGGAGGGAACGAGGAACGGAATTCCCTTTCCCCGGACTCCACGTACTCCGGGGGACCGGAGAACGAGCGGGGCCGGTTCCGCGTCTTCGCGGAACCGGCCCTGTGGGGCTGCGCAAGGAATCGTCAGCCCTGGAGGGGCAGACCGCCGAGAAGCTTGCTGGGGCCGCCGGGGGAGTTGAGAGCCTTGGTCGCGCCGCTCACCGTGTGGAGCACGGAGTCCTTGTTCTCCGTGTCGAGCGCGTTCGACTGCTGCTGCAGCGGCGCGGGCTCGATGGGCCCCTTGAAGAGCGTGTTCACCGCGCCGTTGAGGCTGGTGGGCGTGACGTCCGCGGGGTCGTAGGCAAAAGCCGGCGCGGCGACACCGGCGATGGCCATGGACCCTGCGACGACAGCGGCGGCCTTCAGCGACTTCATCGTGTTCCTCTCCTCGGATACTGGAAGCACTGCGCCGTGTCCAACGAGCCCTCGGGCCGACGGAAACCCCGTACCGGACATGTCATATCTGACGCCGAACGACAGGTCATACGAAAGAGCCGTCGGACCGACCCTGACGGCGGTCGGTCCGACGGCTCTTTCCGGTTCCTACCGCGCGGGCAGGGCGACCGGCGGCCGCGCGGGCAGCGCGTCCGCGGCGGGTGTCGCCGGCAGTTCCGCCGCCGGAAGCTCCACCGCCGGAAGCTCCGCCGCCGGCGGCTGCACCGGCGGCAGGCCGGCCGGGGCGGGCAGGCCGCTGCCCAGGAGCGTGGCCGCGACCAGCTTGACCAGGCCGGCCACCACACCGGTGACGGCGGGCGGCACCTGGGCGAGATCGCCGGCGGTGGCCGCCTTGAGCAGCGCGTCGACCGCCTTCTGCAGGGCGGTGAGGGCGTCGGCCACCGGGTCGGCCATGAGCTTGCCGACCGGCCGCGCGAGGCCCCGGTCGAACGCCGGCAGCGTGACGGCCTGCTGCGGAGCGGGCGGAACCGAGGGCGCCGCCGGGACCGAGGGCCGAGCCGGAGCCGAGGGCGCCGCCGGAACGGACGGGACCGCCGGCGCCGAGGGCACCGCCGGCACCATGGGCGTGGTCGCGGCGGGCGGGGTGACGGGCAGGGCCGGCGCGGGCGGGGCGACGGGCACCGCGGGCGCGGCCGGGTCGACCGGCAGGGCGACGGGCGGGACGGCCGGCGAGACAGCCGGCGGCGCGACCGGCGAGGTCTCCGGCGCCTCCGCCTTGGCCTTGGCGATGGCGTCCCGCACGGCCTTGCCCAGCTCGGCCGCCTGTTCGGCGGAGAGCTGACCGTTGTCCGCCTTGAGCACGGCGTCGAGCAGATCGGTCACCGGCTTCAGTACGCCGCTGAGGTCGCCGAGACCCTTCAGCTGCGTCAGGAGCGCGTCCGCGCCGGGGACGGGCGCCGCCGACCGGGCGCGGTCACGCGTCGGCTCGGCGTCGGCCGCCAGGGCGACGGGGCCGGTGACGCCGAGCAGGAGCGTGGCGCAGAGTGCGGAGACCGCGAGACGCCGTGCGGGCAGAACACGCATGGATGTTCCTTTCCATCGGTGCGAGGAATCGTTCTTTCACCGTGAAATCGGTGATCGCCGTCTGCAACCGAGGGACCCCATTCGGGGCAACACGAACCGGCCGCCCTCCCACAGGGGAAGGCGGCCGGTTCGTCTGGCTAACGCGCGAACGTCAGTGCGGGGACGTCAGTCCTCGAACGTCAGTCGTTGAAGCACTTGTTGCCGAAGGCAGGGTTCAGCAGACCGATGATGTTGATGGTGTTACCGCACACGTTGACCGGCACGTGAACCGGAACCTGCACGACGTTGCCCGACAGCACGCCCGGGGAGTGAGCGGCGAAGCCCTTCGCCTCGCTGTCGGCGGTGGCGACGCCGGCGGTGCCCGCCACGGCCGCGGCAGCAACGGAGGTCAGGGCCAGGCCCTTCGCGATACGCGACATGGAGAGGTGCTCCTTGGAGTTGATGCAAAAGACACTCGGGCGGGGATGCCCGGCGCTGGATCAACGCGCGGCATGCACCGGGGGTTGTGCCTCCAAAGGAGTGATCTCACAGACCGCTCGCTTCACCATTCCGACACAGTTGGCGCGTTCCGTAGATAAGTACGCATAGCGGGCTAGAGTTGCGCACCTCCCCAGGTCGCCGCGGCCTTTATCAGATCCGCAGTTATTCGGCCCTTCGAGGGCCCGCGACTTTTCCCCGACAAGCACCCGAACGAGCTCCCGAAAGGGCACCGCCGGTCATGCGAATTCACCCGGGTCCTCTGCTGCGCCGCGCGATGGTGGGCTGCTGCGCCCTCGCCGCCCTCTGGGGGCCCGGCGCTCCCGCGACGGCCGCGCCCCCCGCCCCCTCCCCCGAGGCCGAACGCCTGGCCTTCGGCGAGCGCTACCGCGCGCTGCGGCACGGCGGGATCGTCCGCGCGGCGAACTCCTCCATCACCTGCCGTACGACGGTGCCGGTCGCCCGGGCCACGGCGCCGGGGCGGGCGGCGCCGTCGTGCGCCGACGCGCGCGCGGGGCGTACAGGTGCCGTGAACGACGAGTTCGACATGTTCTACATCGACGTCGACCAGGACCCGAACACCTACAACTCCAGCCGGGGCGAGGTACGGCTGCCGCCGGGCGCGCGGGTGACGTACGCGCGGCTGTACTGGGGCGGGAATCTGCGGGTGGGTGAGCAGAAGCCGCCGAAGGACAACGGGCGGGTTCTGATCGCGGAGCCCGGCGGCGCCTACAAGGAGCTGCTCGCGGATTCGGTGGTGGGACACCGGGTGGCGCGGGGCGCGGACGCGTTCCAGGCCTCGGCGGACGTCACGGAGCTGGTGCGGTCCAGCGGTTCGGGGCTCTACACGGTGGCACAGGTCAATGTGGCCATGGGCCGTTCGGCGGCCGGGGCGTGGGGCGGCTGGACGCTGATGGTGGCGTACGAGAACCCGGCGGAGCCGCTGCGGCATCTGGTGATGGCGGACGGGTTCGACGCGCTCACGACGGGTGGGGAACAGCTGATCCGGCTGCGGGGCACGGCCTTCCCCAAGGGCGCGCGGGGCACCGTGGGTCTGGTCGCCTACAACGGGGACCGCGGGCGCACCGGTGATTCGCTCACCGTTTCGACGGGTGACGGTGCGGCCACCGCCCTGGCGGACGCGGCCAACCCCCATGACGACGTCCTGAATTCGACGATCAGCCAGCCAGGGGCGGTTGTCGCGGGGCGTACGCCGGCGTACGCGAACACCCTCGGATACGACTCGGATGTTCTCGAACTGGGCGACGAAATCCGCCATGGGGGTGACCAGTTGGCCTTCCGCCTCGTTTCGCAGCGGGACGCGGCTTGGGTCGGAGCGTTCTTCGTCGCCGTCGACGCCAAGCCGTGACGCGCGCCGCCCGGCGCCGCCTCTGAGCAAGGAACCCGCATGCAACTCTCACCATCCGACCCTCCGTCGCGGGTCCTGCACGTCACCCAGCCGGTCGACGGCGGTGTGGCCCGTGTCGTGACGGACCTGGTGCGGGCCCAGCTCGCCGAGGGCCTGCACATCACGGTGGCCTGCCCCGACGGCCCGCTCGCCCCCGGCCTGCGCTCGCTCGGCGCGGACGTACGGCACTGGGTGGCCACCCGGTCGCCGGGGCCCGCGCTCGTGTCGGAGGTGCGCCGGCTGCGGCGGATCCTCGACGACGTACGGCCCGACCTGGTGCACGCGCACAGCGCGAAGGCCGGGCTGGCGGGCCGGCTCGCGGTGCGGGGGCGCGTTCCGACGGTGTTCCAGCCGCACGCCTGGTCGTTCGAGGCGGTGGGCGGCGCCATGGCGGCGCTGGCGCTCGGATGGGAGCGAACGGGGGCGCGTTGGGCCTCCCGGGTGGTGTGCGTCAGCGAGGCCGAGCGGGTCACCGGGGAGCGGGCCGGGGTACGGGCGCGCTGGACGGTGATCCCGAACGGCGTCGACGCCGGGCGCTTCCACCCCGCCGCCGTGGACGCCGTACGCGCCGGGATCCCGCTGCTCGCCGGGGTCGATCCCGCCGCGCCGCTGGTGGTGTGCGTGGGGCGGCTGTGCCGGCAGAAGGGGCAGGACGTGCTCCTCACGGCGTGGGACGCGGTGCTGCGGCGGGTGCCGGGGGCGCGTCTGGTGCTGGTCGGGGACGGGCCGGAGGGCGAGCGGCTGCGGGCCCTGGCGCCCGAGGGTGTGCTGTTCGCCGGGGGTGTCGCGGACGCGGTGCCCTGGTACCAGGCCGCCGATCTGGTCGTCCTGCCGTCGCGGTGGGAGGGCATGGCGCTGGCGCCGCTGGAGGCCATGGCGTGCGGGCGGCCGGTCGTGCTCACCGACGTGGACGGGGCCCGCGAGAGTCTGCCGCCCGGGCAGGAGCCGGTGCCCGTCGAGGATCCCGCCGCGCTCGCCAGGGCCGTCGCCCGACTGCTGCTCGATCCGCTGCTGCGCGAGTCGCTCGGCCACCAGGGCCGCCATCACGTAACGACCACGCACGACGTGCGGCACACGAACGAGGCCGTCGCGGGCGTGTACCGCGAACTGCTCGGCGGTGCGGACGGCCGGCGCGGGAAAGCCACCGAGTGCAGGGAGTCCATCCACACGTGACCGCGGAACGCACGGAAAGTACCGTCCCCTCCTCTCCCTCCTCTGCCTCCTCCGGTGGACAGCAACGCGAGTTCGGCGGCTCGTCCGTCTCGGTGGCCCCGCCGCGCGAGACCGTCGGCGGTCTGACCCTCAGGGCCGAGCGGCGCCCCGTCGCGCGGCCTCCCTCAGGGCTGCCGCTGCTCGCCGTCGACGGTGGCGCGGCCCTGCTCGCGGTGCTGGCGCTCACCGGTGACACGACTCCCGGGCGGCCGCTGATGGCCGCCGTCCTGGCCCTGGCCGTGGCGTGGCTCAACACCCGGGCGCGCCTCTACCGCCCGCCCGCCGTGCCCGCCGTGCTCGACGAACTGCCCGCCGTGTGCGGGCGGATCGTGCTCGGCTGGTGCGTGCTAGGCGCCGGGGTGGCCGCGCACGCCCCCGAGCACGCGCTCGCCGCCCACGAGCTGGCCCTCGGCTGCGCCCTGCAGTCGGCGGCGGCCTGTGTCGGCCGGGGCACGGTGCACTGGAACCGGCGCCGGGCGCTCGTCCGGCGGCCCGGCGCGGCCTTGGTGGTGGGCCCGGCGGCGACCGCGCAGCGCGTGGCCGCCGCGTTCCTGCGCCACCCGGGGTGCGGCATCCGGCCCGTCGGGGTGGTCGCCGACCAGGCGGCCGGGACCGAGGGTCTGCCGGTGCTGACCACCGCCGAGGAGGTGCGGCGGGCGGCCGTCCAGAACGGCGTCCAGGCCGTGCTCGTCGTCGGCTCCCGCACCGAACGCGCCCCGCTGCTGCGGACGTTGGAGGACGGTGGCTGCGCCCTGTGGGAGGTGGACGCCGAGTCCCCCTCGTACGACCGGGACGGCTCGACCGAGCTGCTCGCCGGGTTCGGCTGCCGTCGGCTGGAGTTGACGAAGCGTCAGGAAGTCTTCGGCAAGCGGCTGTTGGACGTGACCGTGTCCGGGACGCTGCTGCTGATGGTGAGCCCGCTGCTGCTGGTGTGCGCCGTGGTGCTGCGGATGAGCGACGGGCCCGGGGTGGTGTTCCGGCAGGAGCGGATCGGACGGGACGGGCTGCCGTTCACGCTGCTGAAGTTCCGCACCCACCGCCCGGCCGACGCGCACGAGGCGGCGACCCGGTGGAGCGTGGCGAACGAGCAGGAGATGGGCTGGTTCTGCCGCTTCCTGCGGCGCAGTTCGCTGGACGAGCTGCTCCAGCTGTGGAACGTGCTGCGCGGCGACATGAGCCTGGTCGGCCCGCGCCCCGAACGGCCCTACTTCGTGGCCAAGTTCGGGCAGACCTACCCGGGTTACGCGGCCCGGCACCGGATGCGGACCGGCATCACCGGGCTGGCGCAGGTCACCGGGTTGCGCGGCGACACCTCCATCGAGGACCGGGCCCGCTTCGACAACGCCTACATCGACAACTGTTCGCTGTGGCAGGACTTCTGCATCCTGGTGCGCACGGCCGCCGCGCTCGTCCGCCCGACGGGGAGCTGACCGTGACGTCTCCGCGCGCTGCGGCGCCCCTTCTGTCCGTCCTGCCCGTGGTCGCCGTGGTCGCCGCGCTCGCGCTGCCGGTCACCCAGGGCGCCGAGGGCGGCGCGACCCCGGCCGACGCCGTCTCCGGGCTGCTGGTGCTGTGGTGCGCCGTACGGCTGCTGCGGGACCGGCGGCGCCCCCTGACCCGTACGGCGGCGGTGGTCCTCGGGCTGCCGGTGTGCGGGCTGGCGCTGGCGGCGGCCGGGGCGGGTGACCCCGGGGAGGGGATCGCCGGGCTCGGCCGGTACCTCCAGATCTTCGTGCTGGTGCCGATGGCGGTACTGCTCTGTGTCCGGAGCCGGTCGGACCTCCGGGTGGTGGCCTGGTCGTTCGTGGGGCTCGCGCTGTGGCAGGGCGCCGTCGGGGTGCACCAGTTCGCGACCGGGACCGGGGCCAGTTACGCCGGCCGGGACATCCGGGCCGTGGGCACCTTCGGGGCCGGGGACGTCATGGGGATGTCGACCGTGGTGTCGTTCGGGCTGGTGTGCGCGGTCGGTCTCGCGCTGGCGCCCGCGACGGCGAGGCAGCGGGTCTGGGCGATCGTCAGCTCGGTGCTGCTCGTGCTGCCGCTCGCGGTGTCGTTCAGCCGGGGCGCGTGGATCGCCACGGCCGTGGCGTGCGGGATCCAGGTGGTGCTGGCCGGGCTGCGGCGGGCGGTGGTGGTCTTCGCGGCCGTCGCCGCCGCGGGTGTGGTGCTGGTCGGCGGGCTCGGCATCGGGTCCTCGATGATCCAGGACCGGATCAGCAGCATCACCCAGGTCACCGACGCGCCGGACCAGTCGGTCACCGACCGGTACACGATGTGGGCCGCCGCCGCCGGCATGTGGCGCGCGCAGCCGCTGACCGGCGTCGGGCTGAAGGGCTTCCCCGAGCACCGCGACGGCCACGCCTCGCTGGCGCTCTCCGCCGGCAGCGACATCGGCGGCGCGGGGACGACGTACCAGAAGCAGTCCCTGCTCTCGCCGCACAACATGTATCTGCTGGTCCTGAGCGAGCAGGGGCTGATCGGGCTGCTGACGCTCGCGGGGAGCTGGCTGGCGCTGGCGGTGTGCGGGGTGCGGGGGCTGGTGCGGGCCCGGCGGGAGAGCGGAACCGGCGGGCTCGACTGCGGGCTCGTCGCCTGTGGGCTGGTGGCCTGGGTGCTGGTGGACTTCGTGTACGCGGACATCGGCGGGCCGACGACCGTGCTGACGGCCGTGTGCTTCGGGCTGGTGGCGTGGTGGGCGCTGGCGGACCGGACCGCCACGGGTGCCGATCCGGTCGGGGCCGCCGCGGTCCGCGTACCGGAGGGGGCCGGGACGCGATGACGATGACGCCTCCCGGGACACCTTCCCCGTCACCGCCTCAGACGCCTCCCCCTTCGCAGCCGCCGCCCGCCGCGCCGGGAGCCGCCCCCGAGGCCGACCCGGTGGTGCCCGGCGCGCGGGCCGCCGAGCTGTCGGAGGTCGCGCCCCCCACGGGGCGGTTCCTCGCGAAGGCGACGCTCGTCACGGCGGCGCTCACGGCGGCCGCCGCGCTGCTGGGGCTCGGCCGGGACCAGGCGCTGTCGTACCTCTTCGGGGCCGGCAGCGAGACGGACGCCTTCCTGGTGGCCTGGACGGTGCCGGAGTTCGCGGCGACGCTGCTGATCGAGGACGGCATGGCGTTCGTGCTGGTGCCCGCGTTCAGCGTGGCCGTGGCCCGCCGCGCCCGGGGCGGCGCGGGCGATCCGGTCCGCTCCCTGGTCGCCTCGACGCTGCCCCGGCTGACACTGGCCTTCGCGGCGACCGCCGTCCTGCTCATCCTCGGCGCGCCCTATCTCGTCGAGGCCCTCGCCCCCGGGCTGCCCAACCCCCGGCTGGCCGTCGACTGCACCCGGCTGACCGGCACCTGTGTCCTCACCTTCGGCCTCGCCGGCTACTGCAGCGCGGCCCTGCGCGCGCATCGCCGTTTCATGGCCCCCGCGGCGATCTACGTGGCGTACAACGTCGGGATCATCACGGCGATGTTCGTGCTGGGCGGGCGCTGGGGCGTGCGGGCGGCCGCCGTGGGGGTCGCGGTGGGCGGCGTGCTGATGGTCCTCACCCAACTCCCGGCCCTGCTGCGTCAGTTGCGCCGAAAGGAGCGCGCTCCGCAGGAGCCGGCGAGCCTGGAGGACGCGGACCCGGCCCGCCCCGTCGAGCTCACCCTCATCGCCACCGTCCTGCTCTTCGCGCTCTGCCGTCAGTCCCAGGTCCTCATCGAGCGCTTCCTCGGCTCGACGCTGCCCGCCGGGGCCATCTCGCATCTCAACTACGCGCAGAAGGTGGCCCAGATCCCGATGACGTTCTCGCTGATGCTGTGCACCGTCACCCTCCCGGTGGTGGCTCAGGCGATGGCGGAGGGCGACACCGAGCGGGCCCGCAGCCGGGTGGAGAAGGATCTGGCGCTGGTGTCGTGCATCGTGCTGCTCGGCGCGGCGGCGATCTTCGCGTGCGGGCCGCAGATGATCGAACTGCTCTTCCAGCGCGGCGCGTTCACCGCGCGGGACACCGCCGCGACCGCTTCGGTGATGCGGGTGTACGCCCTCGGGCTGCTCGGTCACGCCCTGGTGAGCGCGCTGGTCCGCTCGTACTTCTCGGCGGGGCGGCCCACCTGGTACCCGCTGGCCGCGATGGCCGCCGGGATCGTCGCGACCTCGTGGATCGGCGCGGCCTGCGTCGACTCCTGGGGCGTCCTCGGCATCGCCGCCGCCAACGCCATCGGGATCACCCTCACCGCCCTGCTCCTGCTGTACGGCATGGGCGGCCGGGCGGTGCCGATCCATGTCCGGCAGGTCGTGACCGAGATGAGCCGGCCGGTCCGGGCGGCCGTGGTCGCGGGCGCGGTGGGGATGTACTGCGCCGACCGGATCGACTCGCCCGTCCTCGGCCTCGCCGTCGGCGGCGCGGTCGTCGCCTTCGTCTTCGTCCTGCTGGCCTCGGCCATGGGCGCCTCCGGCGTCACCCCCGCACTCCGTTCCGTCACACGAAGGCTGCCCTATGCCCGTTTCCGCTGACCCCAGACCGACGACCGCCGCGGCCCCCCTCTGGGTGGCCATGTACCACTCGGTGGGCGACTGCTCCGACGACCCGTACCGCATCACCGTCTCGCCCGACCGCCTCGACGCCCAGCTCGGCTGGCTGCGGCGGCGCGGGCTGCGCGGGGTCGGCATGGCCGAGCTGCTGGCCGCCCGTGCCCGGGGCGAGGGCCGGGACCTGGTGGGGCTGACCTTCGACGACGGATACGCCGACTTCGTGGACACCGCGCTGCCGCTGCTGCGGGCGCACGGCTGCGGGGCCACGCTCTTCGTGCTGCCCGGGCGGCTCGGCGGCGAGAACGCCTGGGACCCGCTGGGCCCGCGCAAGCCGCTCCTCGACAAGCAGGGCATCCGGGTGGCCGCCGGGACGGAGGGCATCGAGGTCGGCTCGCACGGGCTGACCCATGTCGACCTCACTCAGGCCGACGACGAGACCCTGCGCGCCGAGACCGCCGACAGCAGAGCACTGCTCTCGGAGTTGACCGGTGCTCCCGTCCAGGGCTTCTGCTACCCGTACGGCACCCTCGACCAGCGGGCCGCCGACGCCGTCCGGGACGCCGGGTACGCCTACGCCTGCGCCATCGACCCGGGCCCGCTGAACGGCCCGTACGCGCTGCCCCGGGTGCACATCGGCGAGGAGGACACGGCCCTGCGGCTGCTGCTGAAGCGGAAGCTGCACCGGCTGCGCCGACGTCCCGTCGAAGGGGTCTGAGGCCGACGTGAAGGCGTTGCACATCATCACGGGCCTCGGCGTCGGCGGCGCGGAGCAGCAACTGCGGTTGCTGCTGCGCCATCTGCCGGTCGACTGCGACGTGGTGACGCTGACCAACCCCGGCCCGGTCGCCGACGGTCTCACCGCCGACGGGATCCGGGTCACCCATCTCGGCATGGGCGGCAACCGCGACCTCGCCGCGCTCCCCCGCCTGGTGCGGCTGATCCGCAGGGGCGGCTACGACCTCGTCCACACCCATCTCTACCGGGCCTGCGTCTACGGCCGGATCGCCGCCCGGCTGGCGGGGGTCCGCGCGGTCGTCGCCACCGAGCACTCGCTCGGTGACTCCCAGATGGAGGGCAGGAAGCTCTCCGCCGGAGTGCGCGCCCTGTATCTCGCCAGCGAACGCCTGGGCCGGTCCACGGTCGCCGTCTCACCGACCGTCGCCGACCGGCTGAAGCGCTGGGGGGTGCCGGGCCCCCGTATCGAGGTCGTCCCCAACGGCATCGACCTCGACGGATTCCGCTTCGACCCGGACCTGCGGGAGCGGACCCGGCGGCGGCTCGGGCTGCCGGAGGACGCGTATGTCGTCGGGGGCGTCGGGCGGCTCGCGGCGAGCAAGCGGTTCGATGTGCTGATCCGCGCGCTGGCCCAACTGCCGGACGACTGCTGGCTGTTGATCGTCGGCGGTGGCCCGGAGGAGAGCGTGCTGCGGCGGGCCGCCCAGCGGGCCCAGGTCGCCGACCGGGTGCTGCTCACCGGGGAGCGGCCGGCCGCGGGCGCCCCCGGCGCCGACCTGCCCTCCCTGATGAACGCCATGGACGTGCTCGCCTCGCCCAGCGCCGAGGAGGCCTTCGGGCTCGCGGTGGTGGAGGCGATGGCGTCCGGGCTGCCCGTGCTCTATGTCTCCTGCCCGGCGATCGAGGACCTGCCGCCGGACGCGACCGCCGGCGCACGCCGCGTCCAAGGGGGCGCGGAGTCGTTCGTACGCGCCCTGCTGGATGTCCGCGCGCAGGGCCCGTGCTCCCGTGCCGTCCCCGCCGCCGCCCAGCACTACTGCATCACCCGCAGCGCCGCCCAGCTCATGGACGTGTACGCGGCCGCCGTCTCCAGCACGCCCTCGCCAACCCCGTCCCTGGGAGTGAGTTCCGTATGACCGACCGTACGCCCGATCGTATGACCGACGGCCCCCAGCGTGGGCCCGCCCCCCTCGCCCGCACCCGGTCCCTGCCCCCCTGGTCCCTGCTCGCCGCCGGCGCGCTGTTCGGCGGGCTGGCCGGGGGCGCGTACGGCGTGGTGAAGGCGCCCGTCTACACCGCCACCAGCTATGTCGTCGCCGTGCCCGCGGCCGAGGGGTCGGACACCCAAACGGCGCTCGGCTTCGCGCAGGCCTACGGGCGGGTGGCCACGCAGGTCGCGGTGCTCGGGGACGCGCAGGTGTGGGCCGGGGTGCCGGTGGCCACACTGAAGGAGAGCGTGCGGACGGCGACCTCGCCGGACGCGCCGATGGTCGCCGTGTCCGCCACCTCCTCGCGGCCGGACCTCGCCGCCGACATGGCCAACGCCGTCTCGCGGGCGCTGACCCGGCACGCCAACGACTCCGCGAGGTCGACGCGCGTCGAGCTGCAGCAGTTCGCGCGCGCGACCAGGCCGACCGAGGCGTCCTCGGCGTCGCCGAAGGTGACCGGTCTGGTGGGCGCCGCGGCCGGCGGACTGCTCGGCGGGCTCGCCCTGCTGGTCCGGCCCCGACGCGCCCCCGAGGCCACGCCCGCGGCCTCCGTGCCCGGTCCCGCTCTCGCCGCCGACGCCCACGGACAGCTGTGACCAGCACGCTGCACATGGGGGCGAGCACCACCCTGCGCGCCGAACTCTGCACCGACGAGGGCGAGTTCGGCGAGCTGGCCGAGGCCTGGGACCGCCTGTACCGGCGGTGCGGCGCGGCCACCCCGTTCCAGAACCACGCCTGGCTGCACTCCTGGTGGCTGTCGTACGGCACCCCCGGCAGGCTCAGGCTGGTCCTGGTCCGCGACGGCGCCGAGCTGCGCGCGGTCGCCCCGCTGATGCTCGTGAGGCGTCCGCTGCCCGCCCTCGTCCCGCTCGGCTGCCCGATCTCCGACTTCGCGGATGTGATCGTCGACGACGAGTACGCCGAACAGGCGTCGGCCGCGCTCGCCGAGGGACTGTCGGCCGCCGCCCGGACCGCGCTGATCGACTTCCGCGAGGTACGGCCGGGCGCCGCCGTCGAACGAATCTACGACTACTGGCGGGGCCCACGCCGCAAGGTGGCCGACTCCGTCTGTCTGGAGCTGCCCGCGCAGCCCATGGACGAGCTGCTCAAGCGGCTGCCCAACTCCCGGGCCCAGCGGGTGCGCGCCAAGCTCCGCAAGCTCGGCGACCTCGGCATCGAGCCGCGTGCGGTACGCGCCGACGAGGTGGACTCGGCGCTGCGGACCATGCTGGATCTGCACCGGCTGCAGTGGCAGGACCGCAAGGTGACCACCGAACACATGCGGCCCCGCTTCTCCGAGCATCTGGCCCGCTCGGTCGGGCCGATGGTCCGCTCGGGAGACGCCGTGGTGACCGAGTTCCGGCTGGGCGACGACGTCCTGGCCGTCGACGTCACCCTGCTGTCGCGCCGCCTGGCGGGCGGCTACCTCTACGGCGCCCATCCGCGCCTGCGCGAACGCAAGGCGGATGTCGCCACCATGCTGCTCAACGCCTGCGCCGCACAGGTCGGCTCCGGCGCCCACCAGGTGCTGAGCCTGCTGCGGGGCGCCGAGCCGTACAAGCTGCGCTGGCGCCCGGACACCGTCGTCAACCAGCGGTTGCTGCTCGCTCGCCGCCGCACCGCCCCCCTGTTGTCAGCGGTCGTCTGCGACGCGGCGGCCCGCTGCCGGGGCAAGGAACTGGTCCGCCGCTGGCGAGCCCGGAAGGAACGCGATGGCGGCGGCGGGCGATGAGCGGCCCGCCGCCGGCTCGGGATCACCGGTAGCGCGTCCACCAGTCCGTGCGGATGCAGAGCTTCCCGCCGATCCAGTACTCCACCCAGTCGCCCAGTTCCAGCGGCGAGCAGTTCGGCGGACGTACGGGCGTGGTGGGAGCCGGCTTCGGCGTCGGCTCGGGCGTGGGGGCCGGCTTCGGCGTCGGGGTGGGCGTGGGGGTCGGCTTCGGGGTGGCGGTCGTGTCGCGGCCGAAGAGCATCGACCGGTACACCTGCGCCGCCTTCGGGTTGCTCGCACACTGCCAGACGCCGTGCGGGCAGTAGTCCGTGAGCGTGTTGTAGAGCGGCTTGTGCTCGTCCATCCAGGCGAGCATGCGCCGCATGTACTCCGGGTTGTCACCGTTGCGGAAAAGTCCCCATTCCGCATATGAGATGGGCTTCTTGTGCGCCTTCGCGAAATCGACGTGTGCCTGCAGGCCGTACGGCTCCTTCACCTGCTCGTCGAAGGTGATTCCGCGCGGCTGGTCGTAGGAGTCCATGCCGATGATGTCGACCGTGTCGTCCCCCGGATAACACTCCGTCCAGGGCACGGCGTCCCGGCCTCTGTTCGGGGTCCAGTCGAACTTGAATTTCTGGCCCGGCACCGCGCGCATCGTGGTGACGATCCTGTTCCAGTACTTCTTCCAGCTCTCCGGGTCGGGCCCGCAGCGATGGGTGTACGTGATGCCGTTCATCTCCCAGCCGAGCACGAGCACCGTGTCCGGGATCTTCAACTCGACGAGCCGCTCCGCGAGTCGGCGGTAGTGGTGGTCGAACTCGCCGGCGGCGGCGCGGCGCAGCAGCGCGCGGACCTCCCGGTCGGAGACGCCCTCCTCGTTGCGCTCCATCATGGGCACGTTGAGGACGAACATCCGATCGTCCTCGTCCCGCCGCCACTCCGCCCAGGAGTCCAGGAAGCCGGGCAGGCCCTCGATGTTGGACCAGCGGTCACCCGGCAGGTAGGTGTGCGCCACCCGCAGGTCGGAGCCGCCCAGCCAGTCGCTCAGCTCGGCGATCCGGGCGACGCCCCGGGGCCCGTAGTGCAGATAGGCGCCGATGGCCGGCAACTGCTCGGGGTCCTTCGGGGTCTCGGAGGGAGTGGCCGGCACGGGCGGGGTGCCCGGCGGCGGGACGGACGCGCTCGGCGTGGCCGGTGCCGTGGGCACGGCCGGGACGGGCGTCTGGGCGACCGGAGCCGGGGTCACGACGGCGGGTGCCGCCGGAACCGCGGGTGTGGCCGGAGCCGCCGGGACGGCCGGAACGGCGGGTGCCGGTGGGTCGCTCACCCGGGTCACCACCGCGCCCACGGCGTACACCGGGACCGACGCGAGGGCGAACGTCGTGACCACGCCGGCCGCGACGAGCGCCAGCCGTCTGTTGCGGGGCCTCCTGTGCCGGGGCCGCCGCTGTTGTGGAGCCATGTCCGCTCCCCTCTCCGCTTTCTTCACTTCACTGCTTTCCGCCGCCGATTTCCACCTACTGACAATCAGTCATACGAATATGAATTCCGCCAACTGGGGCTCCGGCCTTCGGGTGCCCGAATCGCCCGCACGGGTGACCCGACGTCAAAGAAATGTGCGAGGACCCTGAAGAAATGAACGTGTCGCCGCTCGACACCCGCGTTCCGGCCGTTCTGCTGCGGACGGACCGCAATCCCTTCCACCACGGAACCCTGGGAGCCGTACGGTCCTTGGGCCGTGCCGGGGTGGAGGTGCATCTGGTCGCCGACTGCGCGGGAAGTCCCGTAGGCAGCTCGCGGTTCCTCCGCGCGACGCACACCCCGCCCCGCCTCGGCGCCCGCCTGGACGAGTTCGCCGCCGTCCTGCGCCGGGTGGCGGACCGGGTCGGCCGTCCGGCCGTCCTGGTCGCCCTGGACGACGCGAGCGCCGTGGCCACCGCCCGGCTGCGTGAGGAACTGACGGACGGTTACCTGCTGCCGGACGGGCCCGCCGGCCTCGCCGAGCAGGTGGCCGACAAGGCGGAACTGGCCGCGCTGTGCGGGCGCCTGGGCCTCCCGCACCCGGCGACGGCACTTCCCGGCAGCCCGGCCCAGGCGGCGGCAGCGGCCCGGGAACTGGGCCTGCCGGTGGTCGCCAAGTGGAGCCGCCCCTGGCTGCTGCCCGCCGACGCGGGGCTGCGCAGCACCACGGTGGTGCGCTCGGCCGGGGAGGCGGCGGCGCTGTACCGGCGCTCGGAACAGGCGGGCAGCCGGCTGCTCCTCCAGGCGTTCCTGCCACCGGGGCTCGACCGCGACTGGTTCTTCCACGGGTACGCCGACCGCGCCGGGGTCGTGCGCGGCGGCGGCCCCGGCCGCAAGCTGGCCGCCTGGCCGCCCGGCGCGGGCCTGACCAGCGTCGGCCGCTGGACCCCCAACCCGGAGGTCCAGGCCCTCTCCGAGCGGGTCACCGGCGCGCTCGGCTACCGGGGCGTGTTCGACCTCGACTTCCGCCGCGACGGCCCCACCGGCGCGTACCACCTGCTCGACTTCAATCCGCGCCCCGGCGCCCAGTTCCGGCTCTTCACGGACACCGCCGACATCGACGTCGTACGCGCCCTGCATCTGGACCTGACGGGCCGCCGGGTCCCGGACGGCTCCCCCGTGCCGGGCCGTACCTTCGTCGTGGAGAACTACGCGCCGCTCACCGCGCTGCGCCCCCCGCTCCTGCCGTACCCGCCGTCCCGCCCGGGCGCGCGCGAGCTGGCCTGGTACGCGCGGGACGACCGCGCCCCCGGACTCGCGCTGTGGTCGCTGTGGCCCCGCCACGCGCTCGGCCGACTGCTGGCACCCCGCGCATCGCTCCCCGACCGGCACCACCAAGCCCCCGACGACGACCGAACCGACGGCCGAATCGAAGACCGAGCCCAGGACCGAGCCGACAACCGCGCCGCGAACGAGAGAGCGAGCAGCCCGTGATGTACGACCTGCTGGTGGTGGGCGCCGGCCCGTACGGCCTGTCCATCGCGTCCCACGCCGCGGCCGCCGGGCTCAGCCTGCGCGTCCTGGGCCGTCCCATGGCGTCCTGGCGCGACCACATGCCGCCCGGCATGTTCCTCAAGTCCGAGCCCTGGGCCTCCAACCTCTCCGACCCCGAAGGGCGTTGGCGGCTGGACGCGTACTGCGCCGAGCGCGGCTTCGAGGCCCGTCACGGCCGGCCGATCCCGGTCGGCACGTTCGCCTCCTACGGCCTGTGGTTCGCCCGGAACGCCCTCCCGCCCGTCGACGAACGGACAGTGACGAGCCTTCAGCGGTGCTGCGGCGGCTTCGAGGCGGTCCTGAACGACGGCGAGGTGGTCCGCGCCCGCACAGTGGCCCTCGCCGTCGGTGTCGTCCCCTTCGTCGAAGTCCCGCCCGTCCTGCGCGAGTTGTCCCCCGTCCACGTCTCCCACAGCAGCCACCACCGCGACCTCGGCCGCTTCCGGGGCCGGGACGTCACCGTGATCGGCGGCGGCCAGGCGGCCCTGGAGACGGCCGCCCTCCTCGCCGAACAGGGCACGCGCGTCCGGGTGTTGGCCCGCTCCGGCCATCTCCGCTGGAACGACGTCCCGCCCCCTCTGGAGCGCCCCCTGTGGGACTCGGCCCGCTCCCCCCACAGCGGCCTCGGCTGCGGCTGGCGCAACTGGTTCTACGCGGAGCGGCCCGGCTGGTACCGCCGGCTGCCCGAGGCGAGACGGGTGCGGGTCGCGGCCGAGGCGCTGGGGCCCGCGGGCGCCTGGTGGGTACGCGACCGCGTCGAACCTGCCGTCGAGGTCCTGCTCGGCCAGGAGGTCGCGGTGGCGTACGAGACGGGCGGCGCCGTCCGACTGGAGACGGTGGGCCGCGGCGGTGAGCTGACCTCTCTGGACACCGAACACGTCATCGCGGCCACGGGGTTCCGGGCCACCTGCGAGCGGCTGGACCTGCTGGCGCGTGACGTACGCGCGGATCTGCTGCCGCTCGCCGACGGCTCGCCCTCGGTCGGGCGGGACTTCGAGTCCTCGGTCCCCGGCCTGTTCCTCGCGGGCCTCACCACCGCCGCCGGCTTCGGCCCCGCGATGCGTTTCGTGTACGGCGCGACGTTCACGGCGCCCGTCCTCGTCCGAGGGGTACGGCGGCGGCTGCGCTCGGGGGTGCCCGGCGGGCGGATCCCGGTGCCGGGGGCGCGGGCCGACCTGGCCTCCGCCGCCGGGTCCTGACGGGCTCGGGTGCCGGACGGCGGACCGCCCGTCCGGCACCCGAAGCGCTTCACCGACCGGACGCGGCCCGGCCCCGCCGGTACAGAATCCCCCCACCCGCGATCAACGCGAAGCTCGCGGCCCCGGCGGCGAGCAACGCCTCACGGTCACTGCCGGTCTCGGGGAGGCTGGGGGGCTGGTGCGTCGGGGGGTGGTCGGTGGGGGGCTGGTGCGTGGGGGGCAGGTCGGTGGGGGGCTTGTCCACCGGAGGCTTGTCGACCGGAGGCTTGTCGACCGGAGGCTTGTCCACCGGGGGCTTGTCCGTGGGCGGCTTGTCGGTCGGGGGCTTGTCCGTGGGCGGCTTGTCGGTCGGAGGCTTGTCCGTGGGCGGCTTATCCACCGGCGGCTTGTCGACCGGAGGCTTGTCCATCGGGGGCTTGTCCACTGGCGGCTTGTCCACCGGGGGCTTGTCGACCGGAGGCTTGTCCGTCGGCGGCTTCGTCGGCGGCTGCTGTGGCGGCTCGGTGGGCGGGGTGTCGCCGTAGCCGCCTTCGGTGTCCTCGGGGGTGTCCGGGGAGTCGCCGTAGCCGCTCGGGGAGTCGTCGTGGCCGCTCTGCGCGCCGTCGTGGTTCCCCTGGTCGCCGTCGCCCCAGGGGTTCGTGTACTCCGCGTACCCGTCATACCCGTCGTACCCGTCGTGCTCGTCGTTCTCCTCGCGCGGTGCGCCGTGTCCCGTGTACTCCTCGTACGCCGCCTCCCAGGAGTCCTCGGGGTCCGTCGCCGGGGCGGCCGAGTACTCGGGCTCCGCGACCGGGGTGGCGTGGCGCTTCGGGGCGCTCTGCGGGCTCTCGGCGGCGTGGTCGCCGGTGTTGCCGCACTTGTTGCCGAGGGACGGGTTGGCCGCGGCGACGACGTCGACGGTGTTGCCGCAGACGTTGACCGGAACGGTGACCGGCACCTCGACCGCGTTGCCCGATGCGACGCCGGGTGAGTTCGAGGCGGCACCGTGCACGCCCGTGTCCGCGAGTACCGGCGTGCCGTAGAGGGACAGCAGGCCCGTCGTCGCGGCGGCCACGACCATTCTCTTGCGCAGGGGCTGTCGCATCTCGTTCTCTTCCTGCTCGAAGAAGTGGGAAAAGCCGGCCTTGGCGCCGCTGAGGACTCTCCAAGGCCGGCTGAGGCACAGCCGAACGGCTGGTGCGAGGCGCTACGACGTCAGTCGTTGACGCACAGGTTGCCGGCTGCCGGGTTGAGCAGCCCGATGATGTTGATGGAGTTACCGCACACGTTGATCGGGATGTGGACAGGAACCTGCACCACGTTGCCCGAGAGGACACCCGGGGACCCGATGGCGACACCCTTGGCCTCCGCGTCGGCGACGGCCGGGGTGGCCAGACCCACGGCCATGATCACGCCGGCGACGACAGCAGCGCTCTTCTTGAGCTTCACGTCATTTCCCTTCTCTGCGGCCATGCCTCAATTGACGGCCGAAACCGAGCGAGCACAGCATGAACGGCTCGCATCATGACCTGCAGGCTGTGAAACGAGGAATAGACGCCGGAAGAAACTCAGGAACGCGGGGAGCGGGGTAATTCACTCGATCGCCTCGCGAAATTATCGGACAGTCGAATCGTCGACCACCCGAATGGCCCTGACCGAGGACAGCGGAAGGGCTCGGGCCGCCCGCACGTACCCGTGCGGATGGCCCGAGCCGCTTCTCGATTTCGATCAGTCCTTCTTTTCGCCGTTGCCGTTGCCGTTGCCGTTGTCCGAGAGGATCGGGATGTCGGACAGGATGTGCGACAGCGGCTCGTCGCCCTTGGCCTGGGTGGAGTTCTCGGTGCACTGCTGGTTCTGCGGCGCCGAAAGGATCGGGATGTCCTGAAGGGCGACCCCGAGGAGCCCGATGCCACCGACGTTGGCCTTGAGCGGCAGACCGACGCAGGGCTTGTTGAGCGAACCCTGGACCAGCGAGAGCTGCGGGCTCATGTCGCCCTTGGTCACGGAGTTGCCGAACGCCTGGCTGGCACCGTTGCCGCTGAAAGACGTCGTCCCACCGTCGTCGGCGAGCGCCTGGGGCGCGGCGGCGGCCGCGAGGCCGGTGATGGAAGCGGCGACCGTAACCGCGGCCATTGCCTTCTTGAGCATTTCGCGTTCCTTTCCTGGCGGAACCCGCGGGTCCCTGACGCTGGCAGCAACGGCGGCACGCCCGCACCGGTTTCGGAGCATCACCCGTTCGGCCCGCTCGCACCGGCGAATTCCAGCGGATCGAAAACGCTCCGCGCGCCCCGCTCTCACTCCTCCGAATGGGCCGACGGAGTGAATCAGAGCAACCGGTAAGTCCGGGAGAAGTTGTCCATGGCGCTCCGGTGGAAACGGGGTTTTTCCAGAAGGGAATCGCAAGTGATCAAGAAGCTCATGGCCGTGACGACGATCGCCGCCTCCGTCGTCGGAGCCTCGGCCGCCGCCGCGCCCCAGGCGCTCGCCGACGACGCGGGCACCACGACGTTCAGCGGTAACGATGCCGACCAGGTGTACGGCAATTCGGCGACATACGGCAACATGAGCCCGCAGATGGCCTTGATCCAGGGCTCGTTCAACAAGCCCTGTATCGCTCTGCCGGCCAAGCTCAACGTCGGCGGGATCCTCGGGCTCGCCGCCCAGGACATCCCGATCCTGTCCGCGCCGCAGAACCAGCAGTGCACCGAGAACTCCACCCAGGCCAAGGGTGATGAGCCGCTGTCGCACATCCTGTCCGACATCCCGATCCTCTCGGACAACGGCAACGGCGACAAGAAGAACTGACACCACCGTCGGCACGGGTGGGCATCGACCGCCTCGGCGATACGTGCGCGTAACCCTCAGATGCCCCGATAAGCCGCCTATTGCGCCAATAGATGCAATCAACGCAACTGTTGGCCGGATGCTCTGTTGATCAGGGCGCAACTCCGCAACGGAGTCCGCTTTCCGAAGGGATCGAACATGAACAAGCTGTGGGCTACCGCGGCAGTTGCCGCTTCCATCGCCGGCCTCGCGGCCGCCACCGCCCCCCAGGCGCTCGCCGACGACGGCGGCACCACGTCCTTCAGCGGCAACGGTGCCAGCCAGGCGTTCGGCAACTCCGTGACCAAGGGCGACATGAGCCCGCAGCTCTCGCTGGTCCAGGGTTCACTCAACAAGCCCTGCATCGGTCTGCCGGCCAAGGCCAACATCGGCGGCATCGGACTCATCGGCGTCGCCCTCCAGGACATCCCGATCCTCTCCGCCCCGCAGAACCAGCAGTGCACCGAGAACTCCACCCAGGCCAAGGGCGACGAGCCGCTGTCGCACATCCTGTCCGACATCCCGATCCTCTCGGACAACGGCAACGGCGGCGGCGACAAGAAGAACTGACGCCACCACCGGACAAGCGGAAGCGGGTCGCCGAGTTCATCGGTGGCCCGCTTTTCCGTGTCCCGGGGCGGTGGCGCCCGGCGCTCACTTCTTGGCGTACAGCGACTCGATCGCCGCCGCGTACGCCGCTGTGACCGCGTGGCGTTTGATCTTCATGGAGGGGGTGAGCAGGCCGTTCTCCTCGGTGAACTCGCCTTCCACCAGCTTGAACTCGCGGATGGACTCGGCGCGGGAGACGGCCTGGTTGGCGTAGTCCACGGCCTGTTGGACGTCGGCGCGCATCCGGGGGTCGGTGACGATCTCGGAGAGCGGGGTGTCCGGGGACATGCCGCGGACGTGGAGCCAGTGGGTGACGTCCTCGGGGTCGAGGGTGATGAGGGCGGCGACGAAGGGGCGGTTGTCGCCGACGACGATGCACTGGCCGACCGGGGGGCGGCTGCGCAGCCGGTCCTCCAGGACGGCCGGGGAGACGTTCTTGCCGCCGGAGGTGATGAGGACGTCCTTCTTGCGGCCGGTGATGGTGAGGTAGCCGTCGTCGTCGAGCGCGCCGAGGTCGCCGGTGGCGAACCAGTCGTCGGTGAGGGCGGCGTCGGTGGCGACCGGGTTGTTCCAGTAGGTGCCGAAGACGATGGGGCCCTTGATGAGGACCTCGCCGTCGTCGGCGATACGGACGGCGGTGCCGGGGACGGGCTGGCCGACGGTGCCGGGGCGGGGTTTCAGGGGCGGGACGACGGTGGCGGCCGCGGTGGTCTCGGTGAGGCCGTAGCCCTCGTAGACGATGATCCCGGCGGCGTAGAAGAAGAGGTTGAGGTCGCGGTCGAGGGGGGAGCCGCCGCTGATGGCGTAGCGCATCCGGCCGCCGAGTTCCTTGCGGACGCGGCGGTAGACCAGCAGGTCGTACACGGCCCAGGCGGCGTGGAGGCGGGGGGCCGGACCGGGGCCCCGGTCCAGGAACTTGGCGAGGTGGGCGCGGGCGAAGCGGACGCCGACGCGGTGGGCGCGGTCGAAGGAGGCGCCGCGGCCGATGCGTTCGGCGGTGGCGCGGCCGGTGGCGTGGATCCGCTCGAAGAGGTAGGGGACGCCGACCAGGAAGGTGGGGCGGAACTTCTTGAGCGCGGGCCGCAGTTCGTCGGGCTTGATGCTCGGGCAGTGGCCGATCTCGATGCGGGCCATCAGGCAGGCGATCTGGATCGTGCGTCCGAGGATGTGCGCGAGCGGGAGGAAGAGGAGGGTGGAGGCGACCTGGCCGGTGACCGCCTCGAAGACCGGGTGGAGCAGTTGGACCGTGTTGGCGGCCTCGGCGTGGAGGTTGGCATGGGTCAGGACGCAGCCCTTGGGGCGGCCGGTGGTGCCGGAGGTGTAGCAGATGGTCGCGGCCGTGTCGGGGGTGAGGGCGGCGCGGCGTTTGGTGACCTCGTCGTCGGGGACGCCCCGGCCCAGGTCGGCGAGGTGGGCGAGGGCGTCCCGGTCGATCTGCCAGACGTGCGGGGGCTGGGAGTGGCGGGCGGTGGCGGTGGCGACGGCCGCCGCGTTCTCGGGGGTCTCCGCGACCACGAAGCGGGAGCCCGAGTCACGGACGATCCACTCGATCTGCTCGGGCGAGGACGTGGCGTAGACGGGCACGGACTGGCCGCCGGCCGCCCAGACGGCGAAGTCGAGGACCGTCCACTCGTAGCGGGTGCGGGACATCACCGCGACCCGGCCGCCCGGTTCGAGGCCGGCGGCGATCAACCCCTTGGCGGTGGCGGTGACTTCGCGGGCGAAGGCGGTGGCGGTCACCGGGTGGAAGGTGCCGTGCCGGTCGGCGCGGCGCAGGACCACCGCGTCGGGGGCCTCGGTGGCGTTGACGAAGGGGAGGTCGGCGATGCTGCCGCTCGTCGGGCGGGGCGCGAGGGCCGGCATGCGTGCCTCGCGGACGACACCTCGCGCGTCTGTGACGACCTCGACCCTGACGCGGTCGGTCAGACCGCCGCGCTGTTTCGCCCGGTTCAAGTCCTTGTGTACGCCCATCACGGCTCCCCGAGGCCCCCGACTGCTTCATTACTGACGAGTCAACTTACCGGTGCGTAAGAAATTTTCAATGGTTTTCGGACGACCGGACTACCGCATGACTCCGGGGGCCGGGGGGGGAACGCTCGGGTCACTCGGCGCGTTCGTCGAGCATGCCGTCCGCCGTCCTGATCGCCTCCGCCAGGTCGTACACGTCCTTGTCCTCGCGGTCGCCGGCCAGGTCGTCGGCCCGGTCGCCCAGTTGGCGGAGGGTGGGGCGGGCCGGGAGGTCGGTCCAGCGGCCGTCCCACTGTCGGAGGGAGTCGGCGAAGTAGGCGGCGACGGCGGCCACTTGGAGACCGTACGGCGAGCCCGCCCACAGGTCGCCGTGGAGGGACGACGCCTCCAGGGCGGCCGACTCCTCGTGCGGGGTGCGGGTGTCGGGGTCGAGCCAGCGGACGGTGGCCGTGGCGAGGTGGCCGCCTTCGGTGCCGTCCTTGGTGCGGACGACGTAGAGGGCGGTGACGGTATGGCCGGGGCCGACCTCGCCGCCGTCGACGCGGTCGTCGCGGAAGTCCTCGTCGGCGACCTGCCGGTTGTCGTAGCCGATCAGCCGGAACTCCTCGACGGTCGCCGGGTCGAAGGAGACCTGGGCCTTGGCGTCGCGGGCGGTGAGGTCGACGTGGCGCGGGAGTTCCTCGCAGAAGACCTTCTCGGCCTCCTCCTCGGTGGAGACGTAAGTGGTGTGGCCGTCGCCCTGGTCGGCCAGTTGTTCCATGAGCGCGTCGCCGTAGTCGCTGCCGACGCCCACGCCGAAGAGGGTGATGCCGTGGTCGCGGCGTTCGCTCCCGATGCGTTCGAGGATGGTCTCGGCGTCGGTGGAGCCGGTGTTGGCGAGGGCGTCGGAGAGGAGGACGACCCGGTTGGTCGCGCCCTCGCGCAGGCCGTCGACGGCCGTCTCGTAGCCGGTCTCGACGCCCGCCGCGAGGTTGGTGGAGTCGGTGGGCTCCAGGCCGTCGACGGCCTCGCGGATCTCGCCGCGGTGGTCGTCGAGGCGGGTCATCGGCAGGATCGTCTCGGCCTCGTCGCTGAAGGTGACGATGGCGACGGAGTCGTCGTCGCGCAGCCGGTTCGTCATGGTGCGCAGGGCGTCCTGGGCGAGGTCGAGGCGGCCCGGTTCGGACATGGAGCCCGAGACGTCGATGACGAAGGTGAGGGCGGCCGGCGGGCGCTCGCTGTCGCCCTCGGCGGCGCGGGTGGCGAGGCCGACGCGGACCAGGGACCAGTTCTCGTCGTCGGTGCGGGCGCCGTCGACGGTGACCGAGAAGCCGTCGCCGTCCGGGCGTTCGTAGTCCTGGCGGAAGCTGTTGACGAATTCCTCCGGGCGGACCGTCGACGGGTCGGGCAGGCCGCCGTCGTCCAGGGTGCGGCGGGCGTAGCCGTAGGAGGCGGTGTCGACGTCCAGGGCGAAGGTGGAGAGGTAGTCCGGGGACGGCGCGAAGTCGTCGGAGCCCTCGGTCGGTTGTTCGCCGCGCTGTTCGCCGGTGCTGGTGCCCTCGGGTGCGGGGGCCGGGAAGCCGTCGTCGGGGCGGCTCTTGTCCTGACCCCGGTCGTACGACGACGAGTTGCCGCCGTCGCCGCTCGCACCGCAGCCGGTGAGAAGCAGTGTGCCGGCGGTGCCCAGGGCGAGGAGCGTGGTGCCCAGCCGCCGTCGTGTCGTCGTCCGACCGGTCCTGCGATACGTGTGCATCCGGGCCCCCTAGCCACGTCACCTGTCGCCTTTCCGTGGGCGACTGTTGTGACTGTGACGGCGGAGGGGGCCCGGATGTGCGCCACGGGGTGTTGCGGATGCGTCTCGAAGCGGCCACGGCGGGGGCCCGTCGAGACCGGTGGGTGATCCTCCGTTGACCTAGGAGACGACGTCCTTGCGGCCGAAACCCCGGAAGGCCAGGGCGAACAGGACGAGCGCGTACGTTACCGAGATCGAGACGCCCTGGATCATGTCGGTGTACTCGGGCTGCGGGCGGACGACGTCCAGCCAGGCGTACTGCCAGTGCGTGGGCAGGAAGTGGCGCCAGTCGCCGAGGGCGGTCACCTCGTCGAGGACGCTGCCGACGATGGTGAGGCCGACGGCGCCGCCGACCGCGCCGAGCGGGGCGTCGGTCTTCGTGGAGAGCCAGAACGCCAGGGCGGCGGTGACCAGTTGGGACACGAAGATGTACGCCACGGTGATCGCCAGGGCCTGCGCGGCGGCCCCCGTGGCGATCTCGCCGCCGGTCGGCAGCACCAGTGGGCCCCAGCCGTAGGCGAGCGAGCCGACGATCAGTGCGACGACCGGCAGCAGCACCAGCGCCGCGAGGCTGAGGGTGAGACCGACGACGAGCTTGGACCACAGCAGCCGGGCGCGGGGCACGGGCGCGGCGAGGAGATAGCGCAGGGAGGACCAACTGGCCTCCGAGGCGACCGTGTCGCCGCAGAACAGCGCGACGGGGATGACGAGCAGGAAGCCCGCGGCGGCGAACAGGTTCACCGCGGCGAAGTTCGCGCCGGACGCCGTCGCCGTGTCCATCAGGTTGGTGCGGTTGTTGCCCTCGCCGGGGGTGCCGCCGACCTGGAAGGCGATCAGCAGCACGAGCGGCAGGGCGAACAGGATGCCGAACATGACCATCGTGCGGCGGCGCTTCAGCTGGCGGACCAGCTCGACCCGCAGGGGCAGGGTGCGGCCCGCGCGGTAGCCGTCGGCGACCTCGACGGGCTTCGTGTGCCCGGGGTGTCCGGGCTCTGCGTGCTCGGCACGCTCGGCCAGCGTGCTCATGCGGACTCTCCGATCAGGGTGAGGAAGGCGTCTTCGAGGCGGCGGTGCGGGCCGACCGACTCCACGGGAACCTCCAGCCGTACGAGTTCGGCGACCAGGCGCTGGGCGCTGCCGTCGGCGTCGAGGCGGACCACCAGGCCGCCGTCGGCGCGGACGGCCGAGTCGACGCCGGGCAGGGTGGCGATCTTCTCGACGACCGGCTCGTCCACGGGTGCGGACGTGCCGACCAGCAGCGTGTCGCCGGAGCCGACGATCTGGCTCACGGGGCCCGCCTGGACGAGCTTGCCGTGGTCCATGACGACGAGGTGCGTGCAGGTCTGCTCGACCTCCGCGAGGAGGTGGCTGGAGACGATGACCGTACGGCCGGCCTCCGCGTACCGGATCATGACCTCGCGCATCTCGCGGATCTGTGGCGGGTCGAGCCCGTTGGTCGGCTCGTCGAGGATCAGCAGGTCGGGCAGGCCGAGCATGGCCTGGGCGATGGCCAGGCGCTGGCGCATGCCCTGGGAGTAGGTGCGGACCGCGCGGGCCAGGGCGTCGCCGAGGCCGGCGATCTCCAGGGCCTCGTCCATGTGCGCGTCCTCGGCCGGGCGGCCGGTGGCGGCCCAGTACAGCTCCAGGTTCTCGCGGCCGGACAGGTGCGGGAGGAAGCCCGCGCCCTCGACGAAGGCGCCGACCCGGGAGAGCACCGGGGCGCCGGGCACGATCGCGTGGCCGAAGACGCGGATCTGGCCGCCGTCCGGCTGGATCAGGCCCATCAGCATGCGCAGGGTCGTCGTCTTGCCCGCGCCGTTCGGGCCGAGCAGACCGAGGACCTGGCCCTTCTCGACCTGGAAGGAGAGGTCACGGACGCTGTAGCGGTCGCCGTTCTTGTACTTCTTGCTCAGGTCGGTGATCTGGAGGGGGACCTCGGCGAGCGCCGGGTCGGGGGCCGGGGTGACGATCCGGCGACGGCCGGTGACCAGCAGGATCGCGGCGATCACGGCACCGGCGATCGGCAGGTACCAGACCCAGGCGGGCAGCACGTCCGTACGGTCGACCCGGCCGAGCGGCGTGGGCACCTCCAGGTCGCCCTTGAGGGAGACGGTGTACGTCGCCGGGGTCGCCGGGGAGGCGTAGCCGAGGTCGGTGGAGGCGAGGACCAGGCGCAGGCTGTGGCCGTCGTCGAGCTCGTGGTCGATGGCCGGGAGGGTGAGCTTCACGTCCTGGCCGGCCTTGGCGCCCTCGACGCGCAGCGGCTCGACGAGCTGGGACGGGAGGACCTGTGACCTGCCGTCCGGGCCGACGTCGTACACCTTGGCGAAGAGGACGGCGTCCTCGCTGGTCGACTTCACATGGACGGTCGCCGTGGGCGAGCCGGTGATCTGGAGGTCGTCCGTGACGGGCTTCGACTGGAACGCGGCGAACTGGCCGGGGAAGTCGAGGGAGATGCTGACGCCGAGCGAGGAGAGCTGGGCGAGGCCGCCGCCGGCGCCGAGGCCGGGGAGGGCGGACACGGCGGGCGGGTTGGCGCCGGCCGGGTTCTCGAAGCTCTGCTCGCGGCCGGCGAGGGCGATCTTCGTGGGGTCGCTCTCCAGGCCCGGGTAGGTGTCGTCGGTCGTGCCGCTGAGGCGGGTCTCGCCGTCGCCGGAGCCGGTACCGAGGGTGCGGGTGACGCGGAACGCGGAGCCGGTGTCGGCGCCCTTGTCGTCCTTGAGGTAGCGGTCGAACCAGGAGTTCACCCGGGCCTGGACCCGGCTCGTCTCCATGTCGCCGCCATCGTGGCCGCCGGAGATCCAGTCGACCTCGACGGGCGCGCCGTTGGCCTTGATCGCCTTGGCGGCGGCGTCGGCCTGGCCCAGCGGGAAGAGGGAGTCGGTCTGGCCCTGCATCAGCAGCGTGGGCACCTTGATGCGGTCGCCTACGGCCTCGGGGCTGCGCTCGTCGAGGAGCTTCACGGCCTCCGCGTCGGGCTGTCCGGACTCGGCGACCCGCTGGTACATCTCGCACAGCCGGGCCTCGAACTTGTCGCAGCCGCCGCCGGTGTTGACGAAGAGGCCCGCCCACAGCTTCTTGAACACGCCGTTCGGGAACAGGGCGTCCGAGAGGTTCCAGTACGTGATCGCGGGCGCGATGGCGTCCACGCGGTCGTCGTATCCGGCGGCCAGCAGCGAGATCGCTCCGCCGTACGAGGCACCGGCGAGGCCGAGGCGGGGGTCGCCCTTCTTGTCGAGCCGCACCTCGGGGCGCTCGGCGAGCCAGTCGATCAGCCGGGTGACGTCGGCGACCTCGCCCTTCGGGTCGTTCAGGCCGATCCTGCCGGTCGACTCGCCGAAGCCGCGGGCGGACCAGGTGAGGACCGCGTAGCCGTCGCGGGCGAGGGACTCGGCCTGGGTGCGGACGTCGTCCTTGCTGCCGCCGAAGCCGTGGCCGAGCATGACGGCCGGGCGGCGGCCGTCGCCGCCGGACGTGAAGTACGAGGTGTCGATGCGTACGCCCTCGGCCGTGGTCATGGCCTGGTCGGTGCGCTTCACCGGCGCCGCTTCGTCCGAGGCGGTGGCCGTCCAGGTGCCCGCGCCGGCGAGCACGACGACGGCGGCCGCGGCGGCGATGGCCCGCCGTGGGCTCCGCCGCAGCGCTCCCCGCAGGCGTGGGCCGGGCAGTCGAAGATCCATGCGTCAACGGTACGGGGCGGCGGTGGGGGCCCAGGGCCCCCTCAGGGGGGAAGAGTGGGGCATCCCACGGTCGTACGGGAGGAATTCGGTATACAGCGGGTGCGGTATGCGGGGGGTGGGGGGTGGAGCTGACAGCAACCTGATAAGTCGGGGGTGCCCGGGTGTTTTCTCGCCCCCGCCGCCCCTACCCGTCCCATCCCAGGGGCTGCGCCCCTTCGACCCCCTTCGCGCTTCGCGCGGGGTGGGTGGGTGAGTGCGGGTTCGGTGGGGGCTGGTCGCGCAGTTCCCCGCGCCCCTTGGCGGCGTGGGTCGCGCCCGGAGCCTTTGAAAGGGGCGCGAGCGATCATGACGCACCTGTGCCCGCACAAACGCCTCGACCCCCCGAGCTCTGAGGCGCAGGGGGTCGAAGACCGCGTGGTGGGTCTCAGTGGTTGCGGGGGAAGCCCAGGTCGACCGCTGAGGGGCCGTCGGCCGGGTCGGGCCAGCGGGTGGTGACGACCTTGCCTCGGGTGTAGAAGTGGGTGCCGTCGTTGCCGTAGATGTGGTGGTCGCCGAACAACGAGTCCTTCCAGCCGCCGAAGCTGTGGTAGCCGACGGGGACCGGGATCGGGACGTTGACGCCGACCATGCCGGCCTCGACCTCCAGCTGGAAGCGGCGGGCGGCGCCGCCGTCGCGGGTGAAGATCGCGGTGCCGTTGCCGAAGGGGGAGGCGTTGATGAGGGCGATGCCCTCGTCGTAGGTGTCGACGCGCAGGACGGTCAGGACCGGGCCGAAGATCTCGTCCTGGTATGCCTTCGCCGTGGTCGGGACCTTGTCGAGGAGCGAGATACCGATCCAGTGGCCGTCCTCGTGGCCCTCGACCGTGAAGCCGGTGCCGTCCAGGACGACCTCTGCGCCCTCCGCCGCCGCGCCGGTGACGTACGAGGCCACCTTGTCGCGGTGCACCGCCGTGATCAGCGGGCCCATCTCGGAGGTGGGGTCGTTGCCGGGGCCGATCTTGATCTTCTCGGCGCGCTCGCGGATCTTGTCCACCAGTTCGTCGCCGATGGCGCCTACGGCCACCACCGCCGAGATCGCCATGCAGCGTTCGCCCGCCGAGCCGTAGGCGGCGGAGACGGCGGCGTCGGCCGCCGCGTCCAGGTCGGCGTCGGGGAGGACCAGCATGTGGTTCTTGGCGCCACCGAGGGCCTGGACGCGCTTGTGGTTGGCGGAGGCCGTGGTGTGGATGTAGCGGGCGATCGGGGTCGAGCCGACGAAGGAGATCGCCTTCACGTCCGGGTGCTCCAGGAGGCGGTCCACCGCCACCTTGTCACCGTGGACGACGTTGAAGACGCCGTCGGGGAGGCCGGCCTCGGAGAGGAGTTCGGCGATCTTGATGGAGGCCGAGGGGTCCTTCTCGGACGGCTTCAGGACGAACGTGTTGCCGGTCGCGATGGCGATCGGGAACATCCACATCGGGACCATCGCCGGGAAGTTGAACGGCGTGATGCCCGCGACGACACCGAGCGGCTGGCGGATGGAGGCGACGTCCACGCGGCTGGCGACCTGTGTCGACAGCTCGCCCTTCAGCTGCACGTTGATGCCGCAGGCCAGGTCGACGATCTCCAGGCCGCGCGCGACCTCGCCGAGCGCGTCCGAGTGCACCTTGCCGTGCTCGGCGGTGATCAGCTCCGCGATCGCGTCACGGTTGGCGTCGAGCAGCGCGCGGAAGCGGAAAAGGATCTCCGTGCGCTTGGCCAGCGAGGACTGGCCCCAGGTGACGTAGGCCTCCTTGGCGGTGCGTACCGCCGCGTCGACCTCGTCGACGGTCGCGAAGGCGACCTTGGTGGTGACCGCGCCGGTCGCCGGGTCCGTGACCGGCCCGAACGTACCCGACGCGCCTTCGACGGTCTTGCCGCCGATCCAGTGGTTGACGATCTTCGTCATGCCGAGAAACTCCTTCTCACAGATGGCGGCGTCGGGTTGAGACGTGCCGGTCGTACTCCTCGCGTGCCTTGACCGCCGACGCGCGGGTCGCGGTCTCGGCCACAGGTACATCCCACCAGGCCTGCGCGGGAGGCGGGCCAGACACTGTGTCGGCCGTTTGGGTCTCCACGTAGACACATGTGGGAGTGTCGGCGGCCCGTGCGTCGGCGAGGGCGGCGCGCAGATCGCGGACGCTCCGTGCGCGCAGGACGCGCATGCCGAGACTGGCCGCGTTGGCGGCGAGATCCACGGGCAGCGGGGTGCCCGTGAACGTGCCGTCGTCGGGGTTGCGGTGCCGGTAGGCGGTACCGAACCGCTCACCGCCGACGGTCTCCGAGAGGCCGCCGATGGAGGCGTACCCGTGGTTCTGCACGAGCAGCACCTTGATCGGGATGTTCTCCTGCACGGCCGTGACGATCTCGGTCGGCATCATCAGATACGTGCCGTCGCCGACCAGCGCCCACACCGGGCGCCCGGGAGCGGCCATCCGGACGCCGATCGCGGCCGGTATCTCGTAGCCCATGCAGGAGTAGCCGTACTCCAGGTGGTACTGGTCCCGCGACCGGGCCCGCCACAGTTTGTGCAGGTCACCGGGGAGGGAGCCGGCGGCGTTGATGAGGATGTCGGACTCGTCGACGATCTCGTCGAGGAGGCCGAGGACCTGGGCCTGGGTGGGCCGGGTGTCCGGCTCGTCGGCCTCGTAGCAGGCGTCGACGCGGTGCTCCCAGCGCTGCTTGTCCTCCGCGTACTCGGCGACGTACGCGTCCGTGACCCGGTGCCCGTGCAGGGACAGCGCCTGGGTGATCGCCTCCAGCCCCACGCGGGCGTCCGCGATCAGCGGCAGTCCGGAGAGCTTGTGGCCGTCGTAGGGCGCGATGTTGAGGTTGAGGAAGCGGACGCCGTCGGCGGTGAAGAGGGTGCCGGAGGCGGTGGTGAAGTCGGTGTACCGGGTGCCCACGCCGATCACCAGGTCGGCGGTGCGGGCGAGTTCGTTCGCGGTCGCGGTGCCGGTGTGGCCGATGCCGCCGACGTCCTGGGGGTGGTCGTGGCGGAGGGAGCCCTTGCCGGCCTGGGTGGAGGCGACCGGAACGCCCGTCGCGACGGCGAGTTCGGAGAGCGCCTCCTCCGCGCGGGCGTGGTGGACACCGCCGCCGGCGACGATCAGGGGGCGGCGGGCCTCCCGGATCGCGCTGATCGCGGCGGCCAGTTCGCCGACGTCGGCCGCCGGGCGGCGTACGGTCCAGGTCCGCTCGGCGAAGAACTCCTCCGGCCAGTCGTACGCCTCCGCCTGCACGTCCTGCGGGAGGGCGAGGGTGACCGCGCCCGTCTCCACGGGGTCGGTGAGGACGCGCATCGCCTGGAGCGCGGCCGGGATCAGGGCCTCGGGGCGGGTGATCCGGTCGAAGTACTTCGACACCGGGCGCAGTGTGTCGTTGACGCTGATGTCGCCCGCGTACGGGACTTCGAGCTGCTGGAGGACCGGGTCCGCCGGGCGGGTGGCGAAGATGTCGCCGGGGAGGAGCAGCACCGGGAGGTGGTTGATCGTGGCGAGGGCGGCGCCGGTGACGAGGTTGGTGGCGCCGGGGCCGATGGACGTCGTCACGGCGTGCGTGGACAGGCGGTTCGACTGGCGGGCGTAGCCGACGGCCGCGTGCACCATCGACTGCTCGTTGCGGCCCTGGAGGTACGGCATGTCGTCGGCGTACTCGATCAGCGCCTGGCCGAGGCCGGCGACGTTGCCGTGGCCGAAGATGCCCCAGGTCGCGCCGATCAGCCGCCGCCGCTCGCCGTCGCGTTCGGTGTACTGGGCGGCGAGGAAGCGGACCAGGGCCTGGGCGACCGTGAGCCGGGTCGTCGCCGGGGGTGTGGTCGGGGTCGCCTCGCTCATCGGTACCCCTCCGTGTGGTCGGGGTGGAAGCAGATCCGCCACTGCCGCTCGGAGCCGGGACCGGCCATGACGTTCAGGTAGTACATGCTGTGGCCGGGCTGCGCGATGGACGGGCCGTGCCAGCCGTCGGGGACGAGTACGGCGTCACCGGAGCGGACCTCGGCGAGGACGTCGGAGCCGCCCTCGCGGGAGGGGAACACGCGCTGGTATCCGAAGCCGTTCGGGCCGTCGATCTCGAAGTAGTAGATCTCTTCGAGCTCGGTCTCCTCCCCCGGCCGGTTCTCGTCGTGCTTGTGCGGCGGGTACGAGGACCAGTTGCCGCCAGGGGTGATGACCTCGACGGTGATCAGCTTGTCGCACTCGAAGGCGTCGGCGGAGGCGAAGTTGCGCACCTGGCGGGCGCTGTTGCCGCTGCCTCGGTCTTCCACGGGGACCTCCGGCGCGGGGCCGTAGCGGGCGGGGAGTCGTCGCTCGCACTTCGCTCCTGCCAAAGCGAAGCGGCCTCCCGCGCCGGAGGCGATCTGTACCCGGGCGTCGCGGGGCGCGTACACGAAGTCGGAGACTCCGGCGAACACGCTCTCCCTGCCCAGGATTTCGAACTCGGTGACGCCGCCACCGTCTGAATTGCCCGGTTCCTCCGACACTCGCACCGTACAACCGCCGTTGAGGGACAGCACGATCCACTCACTGTCCCCGGTCGTGAACGTGTGCGTCCCGTCCGGCCCCAACTCGACGATCCTGAGGCTGCTGTGGGTCCAGCCGGCCCGCTTCGGGTCGATGTCGACGGCGTACTCCGCGTTCGCGGTGGCGCCCTTGGGTACGTACAGCTCGGTCTTGTGTGTCATGCGGCCCTCACAACAGTCCGACGGCGGTGTCCACGGCGGCGGTCACGTCGTCGTCCGCCGGGTAGAGCAACGAACGGCCGACCACCAGGCCCTGCACGGTGGGCAGTTGCAGCGCGCCGCGCCACTTCTCGTACGCGCCCTCCTGGTCCTCGCCGACATCGCCGCCGAGCAGGACGGCGGGCAGCGTGGAGGTCTCCATCACGCGGGCCATGTCGTCCGGGTTCTCGGTGACGGGCACCTTCAGCCAGGTGTACGCCGAACTGCCGCCGAGCCCGGCCGCTATGGCGATCGACTTGGTGACGGCGTCGGCGCTCAGATCATTCTTGACCTTGCCGGTGGCCGGGTCGCGGCGGCTGATGAACGGCTCGACGAACACGGGGAGCCGCCGCTCGGCCATGGCGTCCACGGCACGGGCGGTGGACTCCAGGGTGGTGAGGGAGCCCGGGTCGTCGTAGTCGACGCGCAGCAGGAGCTTGCCGGCGTCGAAGCCGAGGCGCTGCATGTCCTCGGGGCGGTGGCCGGTGAAACGGTCGTCGAGTTCGAAGCTGGCGCCGGCCAGGCCGCCCCGGTTCATCGAGCCCATGACGACCTTGTTGTCGAGGGCGCCGAGGAGGAGCAGGTCGTCGAGGATGTCGGCGGTCGCGAGCACGCCGTCCACGCCGGGGCGGGACAGGGCGAGGCACAGTCGTTCGAGGAGGTCGGCGCGGTTCGCCATGGCGAGTTTGCGGTCGCCGACGGAGAGGGCGCCGCGGGCCGGGTGGTCGGCGGCGACGATCATCAGCCGGCCGGAGTCGCCGATCAGCGGGCGCCGGGTGCGGCGGGCGGCGGCCTCGGCGATGGCCTCGGGGTGGTGGACCCGGGTGCGGACGAGTGCGGAGACGTCGACCGGGCAGACCGGGCCGAGGGGGCTCGCGCCGTCGGTCGTGGGGTGCTTGGGGGTCACAGGACCGCTCCCGCCGCGACGGCCGTCTCGATCTCTTCCACCGTGGGCATCGCCGAGGAGCATTCCAGGCGGGAGGCGACGATGGCGCCGGCCGCGTTGGCGTGCCGCATGATCTTCTCCAGGTCCCAGCCTTCGAGCAGGCCGTGGCAGAGGGAGCCGCCGAAGGCGTCACCGGCGCCGAGGCCGTTGAGGACGTTCACCGGCAGCGGCGGGACCTCGGCGGACTCGCCCTTGCTGTTGACCGCGAGGACACCCTTGGGCCCCTGCTTGACGACCGCGAGTTCGACCCCGGCGTCGAGCAGCGCGCGGGCGGCGGCCCGCGGCTCGCGGACCCCGGTGGCGACCTCGACCTCGTCGAGGTTGCCGACCGCGACGGTGGTGTGCCGCAGGGCCTCCTCGTAGAAGGGGCGGGCCTCGGCCGGGTCGGTCCAGAACATGGGACGCCAGTCGAGGTCGAAGACCGTCGTCCCGGCCTTGGCCCGGTGGGCGAGGGCCGCGAGCGTCGCCGTACGGCTGGGCTCCTCGCTCAGACCGGTGCCGGTCACCCAGAAGATCCGGGTCCCGGCGATGGCGTCGAGGTCCAGCTCGTGGGCGTCGATCTCCAGGTCCGGGGCCTTGGGGCGGCGGTAGAAGTACAGCGGGAAGTCGTCCGGCGGGAAGACCTCGCAGAAGGTGATCGGGGTCGCCAGGCCCGGGACCGGGGTGACCCAGCGGTCGTCCACGCCGAAGTCGCGCAGCGCCTGGTGGAGGTACTCGCCGAAGGGATCCTCACCCGTACGGGTGATGACGGCGGTGGAGCGGCCGAGGCGGGACGCGGCCACCGCGACATTCGTGGCCGATCCGCCGAGGAACTTCCCGAAGGACGTCACCTGCGGCAGCGGGACCCCCGTCTGCAACGGGTAGAGGTCCACACCGATCCGCCCCATGGTGATCAGGTCGTACGCCATCGAGTTCCCTTCACGCGCCGGGTCCGTCCGCCGGGTCCGTCAAGGTCTAGCCCCGCCGGAGCGGCCCTGTCAATACTTTGTCCAGACATTCGGACTACCTATTGACACCCTCAGCTCCGAGGCTGAAGCTGACTCCCATGACGTCGTTGTCACCTCAGTCCTCACTCTCGCGCATCCGAGTCGGCTCGGCGCCCGACTCCTGGGGCGTCTGGTTCCCCGACGACCCCCAGCAGGTCCCCTGGCAGCGCTTCCTCGACGAGGTCGCCGCTTCCGGCTACGAGTGGATCGAGCTGGGCCCGTACGGCTATCTGCCGACCGACCCGGCGGTCCTCGCCGAGGAGACCGCCAAGCGCGGTCTGAAAGTGTCGGCCGGCACCGTGTTCACCGGTCTGCACCACGGCCCGGACGTCTGGGAGAAGACCTGGGCGCACGTGGCCGACAACGCGGTCCTCGCGCAGGCCATGGGCGCCAAGCATCTCGTCGTCATCCCGTCGTTCTGGCGGGACGACAAGACGGGCAAGGTGCTGGAGTCCAGCGAGCTGACCGTCGAACAGTGGCGGCACCTCACCCAGCTCACCGAGCGGCTCGGGCGGGAGGTGCGGGAGAAGTACGGCCTCCAGATCGTCGTCCACCCGCACGCCGACACCCATATCGACAGCGAGGAGAACGTCGTCCGCTTCCTGGACGGCACGGACTCGTCGGTGGTGTCGCTGTGCCTGGACACCGGGCACTACGCGTACTGCGGCGGCGACAGCGTCAAGCTGATCGAGACCTACGGGGAGCGGATCGGATATCTGCACCTCAAGCAGGTCGACCCCGAGATCCTGGCCGATGTGCGGGCGAACGAGATTCCGTTCGGGCCGGCTGTGGCCAGGGGCGTGATGTGTGAACCGCCCAAGGGTGTGCCCGAGTTGGGGCCGGTGCTGGCTGCCGCGCAGAAGCTGGATGTGGATCTGTTCGCGATCGTCGAGCAGGACATGTATCCGTGTGAGCCGGACAAGCCGTTGCCGATCGCTCAGCGGACTCGGGCGTTCCTGAGGTCCTGCGGGGCGTAGCGGTTGTAGTGGTCGCAGCGGTTGGTGTGCCCGGAAGGGGTGGGGCTGCGGGGCGTTCGAGGCTGCGGGTTCGTCGTGGCTGGTCGCGCAGTTCCCCGCGCCCCTGAAGGGCGCGCTGCCGTTGTGCCGAGTTTCGAGGCGCTCTCGTTCGTCGCTCGTGTCACAAAAGACCCCTTCCTGTCACGTGTGTCACGTGTATGCGGGTCTTCCGTCACATGTCGCCTTCCGGCCCTTGCCGGTGATCACCGGGTGTCGTTCTCCGGACACAGGCTTGTGATCGCCAGCGCAGTGCCCGGCTCCCCCGACGGTCCTTCCGGCCGCCGCCGTGGTGCGCGCAGGGAGGTGCCACTGATGACCGACCGACGCCTCTGGTCGTACAAGGACATCGCGGCGCACATCCGTGTGCAGCCCGACACCGTCCGCTCGTACCGCAAACACGGGCTGCTGCCGCCGCCGGACCAGGTGGAGAACGGCAAGCCCTACTGGTACGCCGACACCATCCGTGCCTGGGTCGCCTCCAGACCGGGCAACCGGCGCAAGGTCGAGTGAGCGGCCGACCCCGCACCTCGTTCCCTCCCCCGCTCTTCGTTTATTCACTTGTCCCCGGGTCCCGCGCTGTCGAGGATCCGGGGATGAGTTTTTCCGTGAAACCCGTACTCACCGGCGAGAGGGCCGTGCTGCGGCCGTTCACCGAGGACGACGTGCCCGTGATGGCGCGGATCCTGGCCGACCCGGAGGTCCTGCGGCTCACCGGGAGTCCGGCCGAGGAGTTCGAACCGGAACGCCTGCGCGCCTGGTACGGCAGCCGCAACGACCAGACCGATCGGCTCGACCTCGGCATCGTGGACCGGGCCGGCGGTGAGCTGGTCGGGGAGGCCGTGCTCAACGAATGGGACGAGGCCAACCGCAACTGCTGCTTCCGGATCCTGATCGGGCCCGGTGGACGGAACAAGGGGCTGGGCACGGAGGCCGTGCGGCTGACGGTGGGGCATGCCTTCGAGGGGCTCGGGCTGCACCGGGTGTCGTTGTACGTCTTCAGCCACAACCCCCGGGCCCGGCGCGCCTACGAGAAGGCCGGGTTCGTGGCCGAGGGGGTCGAGCGGCAGACGCTGTGGCAGGGCGGGGAGTGGATCGACGCGGTGCGGATGTCGGTGCTCGCGCCGGAGTGGGCCGTCCATCGGGGGTATCCCGACGGTGGGGGTGTCAGCTCCACGGTTCTATGACCGTCACTCCGCTGCCGGGTGCCGTGCCCATCGCCGCGAGGGCGGCGGGGGCCGCGTCCAGGGGGATCGTCGAGGTCACCAGGAGGTCGGGACGCAGGACGCCCGCCCGGACCAGCTCCAGCATCTGGGGGTAGGCGTGGGCCGCCATGCCGTGGCTGCCCAGGAGTTCGAGCTCCAGGGCGATGGCCCGGGCCATGGGGACGGGGGTGGTGCCGGTCTCGGACGGGAGCAGGCCCACCTGGATGTGGCGGCCCCGGCGGCGGAGGCTGTTGACCGAGGCCGCGCAGGTGATCGGGGAGCCCAGGGCGTCGAGGGAGAGGTGGGCTCCGCCCGCGCCGCCGGTGAGGTCGCGTACCGCTTCGGCGGTGTCCGTGACGGCCGAGGCGTCCACGCATGCCGTCGCGCCGAACTCGCGGGCCAGGTCCAGGGCCTGGGGCGATACGTCCACGGCGATCACGCGGGCTCCGGAGGCCGCCGCGATCATCACCGCCGACAGGCCCACCCCGCCGCAGCCGTGGACCGCCACCCACTCCCCCGCCGCGACGCGGCCCTGCGCGACGACCGCGCGGAACGCCGTGGCGAAGCGGCAGCCCAGTGCGGCCGCCGTGCCGTACGACAGCTCGTCCGGCAGCGCCACCAGGTTCACGTCGGCGTGGTCCAGGGCGACGTACTGCGCGAACGAGCCCCAGTGGGTGAAGCCCGGCTGGGTCTGGCGCTCGCAGACCTGGTGGTCTCCGGCCGCGCAGGCGGGGCAGGTGCCGCAGGCGCAGACGAAGGGGACGGTGACTCGGTCGCCGGGCTGCCAAGCGGTCACCGCCGTGCCGGTCGCCTCCACGACTCCGGCCAGTTCGTGGCCGGGGACGTGGGGGAGCCGGATGTCGGGGTCGTGGCCCTGCCAGCCGTGCCAGTCGCTGCGGCAGAGGCCGGTGGCTTCCACTCGTACGACCACTCCGTGGGGGGTGGGGGTGGGGGGCTCGACGTCCTTCACCGTGGCCGGCTCTCCGAATCGCTCGAACACGACTGCGCGCATGTCCCCACCTTTCGATTGCGGGCCGGTGATCGCTGTTGGGGCCCCGGTCAGCATCGCATCCGGCGGGTCAGGATCCTGAGTGGCTGGAGACCCGCTCCGGTTCCGGCTTCGTCTCGGGGCCCGGCTCCGTCGCCGGCTTCGTCTCCCCCTCGCTCAGGCCGAACCTCTCGTGGAACCTTCTCAGCGGGGCCGGGGCCCACCAGGTCGCTCGGCCCGTCAGGCGCATGACCGCGGGGACCAGGAGGCTGCGGATGACCATGGCGTCCATGAGGACGGCCAGGGCTATGCCGAGGCCGAGCATCTTGGTGTTGGTGACGCGGGAGGTGCCTATGGCGATCATGACGACGGCGAGGATGACGGCGGCGGCGGTGATGAGGCCGCCGGTGCGCTGGAGGCCGAAGCGGACGGAGGCCGTGTGGTCGCCGGTGTGGTCGTACTCCTCCTTGATGCGGGAGAGCAGGAAGACGCCGTAGTCCATGGAGAGGCCGAAGGCCACGCAGAACATCAGAACCGGGAGGGTGGTCTCTATCGAGCCGGGGCTGGTGAAGGCGAGGAGGCCGGAGAGGTGGCCGTCCTGGAAGACCCAGACCAGCGCGCCGAACATCGCGGTGAGGCTGAGGGCGTTCAGCAGGACCGCCTGGAGGGGGATCAGGACGCTTCCGGTGAGGAGGAAGACCAGGATGAGGGTGACGATCGCTATGAAGGACAGGGCCCAGGGGAGGCCGTCCCCTATCGCCGCCTTCGTGTCGACCAGGACCGCCGCCGTGCCCGTCACCGAGGTGTCGAAGGGGGCGTCCAGCGTCCGGATGTCGTCCACCAGCCCCTGCGCGCCCTCGTCCACCGCCTCGCCCTTCGGCTGCACGGTGAAGTAGGCCCAGTCGCCCTTGACCAGGGGCCCGTCCACGCGGAGCACCTCGGGCAGGTCCGCGAGCCGCTCCTTGTAGGCGGCGTACTCGGACTCCGACGCCTTGCCTTCCGCCAGGACCTCCAGGCCGCCACCGGGGGTGCCGGGGAAGCCCTCGCGGAGGTGCTGCTGGACGACGTGGGACTCGGCGGTCGAGGGGAGTTGGCGGTCGTCGGCCGTGCCAAACTTCACGCCCAGGAAGGGGAGGCCGAGGAGGATCAGGCCTGCGGTGGTGGCGACGGCGAAGTAGGGGGCGCGGCGCATGACGAGGGATGCCATACGGCCCCAGGCCGCGCCCTCCTCCACGGTCTCCGCACTCTTCTCCGCGGCCGGGGAGCCGGGCCGGGGTCCGGCGGGCCTGCGGCGCCTGAACAGCTTGCGCAGGTCCCAGGCGTTGACGCGGTCGCCCAGGAGGACCAGGGCCGCGGGAAGGAGGATCAGGGCCGCCGCCGCGGCCAGGAGGACCACCGCTATGCCGGCGTAGGCGAAGGACTTCAGGAAGTACTGCGGGAAGACCATCATCGCGGCCAGGGAGACGGCGACCGTGAGGGCGGAAAAGAGGACCGTGCGGCCGGCGGTGCGCAGGGTGGTGGCGACGGCCGTCAGGGAGTCGGCGCCGGTGGACAGTTCCTCGCGGAAGCGGCGCACGATGAACAGGGCGTAGTCGATCGCCAGGCCCAGGCCCATGGCCGTGGTGAGGTTCAGGGCGAAGACCGAGACATCGGTGACCTCGGTGAGGCCGCGCAGGATCGCGTTGGTGCCGAGGATCGCGACGATGCCCACGCCCAGCGGCAGCAGGGCGGCGACCGCGCTGCCGAAGACCATGACCAGCAGGACGAGGGTCACCGGCAGGGCGATCATCTCGGCCCGCAGCAGGTCCTCCTGGATGATCGTCTGCATCTCGTGGCGCACGGCGAGGATGCCGCCGACCTTGACCTCGACGGGGCCGTGCGTGCCGCGCAGCTCGGGGGCGATGCGGTCCAGGGTCTTGTTCACCGCTGTGTCGTCGCCGGTGAGGCGGGCCGCTATCAGGGCCTCCTTGCCGTCCTCCGCGCGCAGGGCCGGGGCGCTGGTCGTCCAGTAGGAGCCGACGCCGGTGACGCCCTTCTCGGCGGCGAGCCGCTCGGTCAGCCTCTTCGCCTCGGCGGCGACGGCCGGGTCGTCGACCGAGGCGTCGCCCGCGTCGACCAGCAGCAGAAAGTTCGGATTGGAGTCGGGGAACTCGCGCTCCAGGGCCTTGGTCGCGTACGTGGACTGGGCGGCCGGGTCCTCCCAGCCTCCGCTGCCGAGGCGGTCGGCGACATCGCTGCCCGCCACGACCGCGAGGGCGGTGAGCACCAGGGCCACGAGCAGGGAGAGCCGGGGGCGGGCGGTCACGAACCGGGTCCAGCCTCCCACTCGGGGTGGCCGGTTGACTTCGGTCATGGTGCGGTGTCCCCTTCACTCTGATCCGTCGCCACGATCCGTGCCGCGCTCGGCCAGGCAGCACGGAAGCACCGCGCCATACACTGGCGAACACGAGAGATCGCTCGCGTTTCACCAGAATGCGAGCGCCCACTCGTGTTTGTCAATCACGTCCGGAAAGCTGGGGATAACCGCGTGCCCGTGAACCAGGAGAAGGAGAAGGAGCAGCCGCGCCGCCGCCAGGCCCGCGGTGAGCGTCGTATCGCCCAGCTCCTCGAAGCCGCGGCCTCGGTGTTCTGCTCGACCGGGTACGCCGCCGCCAGCACGAACGCCATCGCCCGCGAGGCGGGGGTCTCGCCGGGCACGCTGTACCAGTTCTTCCCGAACAAGGAAGCGATCGCGATCGAGCTGAGCGAGCGGCTCATGCGGGAGATGCGCGAGACGTACGGCGAGGCGCTGGCACCGGTGGCTCCGGCGACCCCGCTGGAGGAGGCCGTCGCCGCCGCCGTCGACCGTTTCATCGACTTCAACTTCCGGCACCCGGTGGTCTTCACGCTGATGCACGGCCCGGACGTCCCCGGCCGGATCGCCGAGCAGCACGACGCCCTGCACGCGGCCCTGGTCACCCGGATCGAGGTGCTGCTCACCTCCTACCTGCCCGACACCCCGGCCGCCGATCTCACCCGTACCGCACACGTCTGCGTGGCCATGTACAAGGCCGGCCTGGAGCTGGTGCTCGCCCGCGAGGGCGCGGAGCGCGACGCGTACGTGCAGGAGCTGAAGAACGTTCTGCTGCGCTATCTCGAACCCCTGGTGGGCGACTGCCCGCCCGTCGGCACTTCGAGCACCCCCCGGACCCCGGCACCCTGACCTGCCCCGACCCTGACCTGCCCCGACCCGGCCCGTCCGGACCCCTCTTGGATTCATACCCCTAGGGGGTATAAGGTGGACGCGTTGAAGGGTTACTCGAACCCCATGCGTCCCCGAACGCACCCCCGACGAGGAGTAACGACATGACCGCCCAGACCGACACCCAGGGTTCCGTCACCGCCGTCTACAAGGTGAGCGGAATGAGCTGCGGCCACTGCGAAGGCGCCGTTTCGGGAGAGATCACCCAGCTCGCCGACGTCTCCTCCGTGAAGGCCGTCGCCTCCACCGGCGAGGTCACCGTGGTCTCGGCCGCCCCGCTCGACGAGGAGGCCGTACGCGCCGCTGTCGACGAGGCGGGCTTCGAGCTGGTCGGCAAGGTCTGACACCGACACGGGCAAGGACATGACGAGCACCACCGCAGTGGCCCCCATAGGCGACCCCGTCCACGAGGTCGAGCTGACCATCGGCGGGATGACCTGCGCCTCCTGCGCGGCCCGCGTCGAGAAGAAGCTCAACCGCCTGGACGGGGTCACCGCCTCGGTGAACTACGCGACGGAGAAGGCGAAGGTCACCTACCCCTCGGGGACGGAGATCGCCGACCTGATCGCCACCGTGGTGAAGACGGGCTACACGGCCGAGGAACCACCGCCCCCGGCTCCCCCGGAGGCCGAGCGCGAGGAGCCCTCCCGGGAGGCGGACCCCGAACTGGCCTCCCTGCGGCAGCGGCTCACCGTCTCGGCGCTGCTCGCCGCCCCCGTGATCCTCATGTCCATGATCCCCGCCCTGCAGTTCGACAACTGGCAGTGGCTGTCGCTGACGCTCGCCGCGCCGGTCGTCGTGTGGGGCGGGCTGCCCTTCCACCGGGCCGCGTTCACCAACCTCCGGCACGGCGCGGCCACCATGGACACGCTCGTCTCGGTCGGCACGCTCGCCGCCTTCGGCTGGTCCCTGTGGGCCCTGTTCCGGGGCCACGCGGGCATGCCGGGTATGCGGCACGGCTTCGAGTTCACCGTGTCCCGTACGGCCGGCTCGTCGACGATCTATCTCGAAGTGGCCGCCGGGGTCGTCGCGTTCATCCTGCTGGGCCGCTATCTGGAGGCCCGCTCCAAGCGTCGCGCGGGCGCCGCGCTCAAGGCGCTGCTGAAGCTGGGCGCCAAGGACGTCTCGGTGCTCCGGCAGGGGCGGGAGGTACGGATCCCGGTCGGCCGACTGGCCGTGGGGGACCGTTTCGTCGTACGGCCCGGGGAGAAGTTCGCCACCGACGGCACCGTCGTCGAGGGCGTCTCCGCCGTCGACGCGTCCATGCTGACCGGCGAGTCCGTGCCGGTGGACGTGACGGTCGGGGACGGCGTCACCGGCGCGACCGTGAACGCCGGGGGCCGGCTCGTCGTCGAGGCGACCCGGATCGGCGCGGACACACAGCTGGCCCGGATGGCACGGCTGGTGGAGGACGCGCAGAACGGCAAGGCGGAGGTGCAGCGGCTCGCCGACCGGATCTCGGCGGTGTTCGTGCCCGTCGTCATCCTGATCGCGGTCGCCACCTTCGGCGCCTGGCTCGGCCTCACGGACGACACCACCGCCGCCTTCACGGCGGCCGTCGCGGTGCTGATCATCGCCTGCCCGTGCGCGCTCGGCCTCGCCACACCCACGGCCCTGATGGTCGGCACGGGCCGGGGCGCCCAGCTCGGCATCCTCATCAAGGGCCCCGAGGTCCTGGAGTCCACCCGCCGCGTCGACACGGTCGTCCTGGACAAGACCGGCACGGTCACCACCGGCCGGATGACGCTCCAGAAGGTGTACGCCGCCGAGGGCGTCACCGAGGAGGAGGTCCTGCGTCTCGCGGGCGCCGTCGAGCACGCCTCCGAACATCCGGTCGGCCGGGCCGTCGCCGCGGGCGCCGAGGACCGCGTCGACACACTGCCGCCCGTCGAACGCTTCGAGAACCTGCCCGGGAAGGGCGTACGCGGCCATGTGGAGGGCTACGACGTCCAGGTGGGCCGGATCCTCGACGGCCCGCTCCCCGAGGCCCTGAAGAGCGTCAAGGCGGCGGCCGAGGACGAGGGGCACACGGCGGTCGTGGTCGTCCGCGACGGCACGGCACTCGGTGTCGTCACGGTCGCCGACACGATCAAGGAGACCAGCGCCGAGGCCGTACGGCGGCTGCGGGCGCTCGGCCTCACCCCGATGCTGCTGACCGGGGACAACGAGCGGGTCGCGCGGTCCGTTGCCACGGCGGTCGGCATCTCCCCCGAGCACGTGATCGCCGAGGTGCTGCCCGAGGACAAGGTCGACGTCGTACGGCGGCTCCGGAGCGAGGGCCGTACGGTCGCGATGGTCGGCGACGGGGTCAACGACGCGGCGGCGCTCGCGGTGGCCGACCTGGGGCTCGCGATGGGCACGGGGACGGACGCGGCGATCGAAGCGGGCGATCTGACACTCGTCCGCGGGGACCTGCGGGTGGCCGCCGACGCCATCCGGCTGTCGCGGCGGACGCTGTCCACGATCAAGGGCAATCTGGCCTGGGCCTTCGGATACAACCTGGCCGCGCTGCCGCTGGCCGCCGCCGGACTGCTCAACCCGATGATCGCTGGGGCGGCTATGGCCTTTTCGTCCGTTTTCGTGGTAACGAACAGCTTGCGACTCAGGACATTTTCATGACCGTCGGGCAAAAGTCCCTCTAGAGTCCGGAAGCAGCCTCACATAAGCTCTTCACAAGGCTCGCGCATCATCCTTACGCTGGGGCCTCGATCACCGAATCGGGTCTCTTGCGTATCTTCAGGACATAGAGCAAGAGACGCAGATCACAGTGATGTGAACGTAACCATCGAAGGGGTTCGTGAGTCTAAGTTGGCGATGTCAGAAGCGTCTTGGGGGGCGTGACTGGCATCTGGGGATGTCTTGGGGGACGTTCCCGGAATTGCGTTGCCGGGGCACGTGCACCGGGGAGCTTTGAGCGGCCCTCCCGTACGTACGCGTCCCGGCAGACCGCACACCGCCACAGCAGAACAGACACATACAGGTAGGACGAGTTCTGCTCGTTCAGCTCAGCGATTCAGGCGCTGTGCCCACCAGACGCCCGGCCGGATCCCGTGGGGGGAATCCGCACCGGGACATGGGAAGGCGCCCTGCTCGCCGGCCCGTGGGGGGACCAGCGTTGCAGGGCGCCTTCTCCCTATTTTGTTGAGGCTCGGTTCGCCTCCGGGGCGCCTGAGCCTGTGTCGAGACGGCGATCGCGCTCGACCCTTCGAGCCTCCGCGCTCCCCCACTCTCGGCTTCGCTCGAGCGGGAGGGACCCCCATGCCGTCTCGACACAGGCGCGCCCCTTCGGCTCACTCGCCGTAAGGCGCCCTCTTCTGTAGGCGGACACGCAGTGGGCCCGTACGGACGGCTCTCCGTACGGGCCCCTTTGCTACAGGTACTCGGCTCAGCGGGCCTCGACCGGAACGAAGTCGCGCTCGACGACCCCGGTGTAGATCTGACGCGGGCGGCCGATGCGGGAGCCCGGCTCCTTGATCATCTCGTGCCACTGGGCGATCCAGCCCGGGAGGCGGCCGAGGGCGAAGAGGACCGTGAACATCTCGGTCGGGAAGCCCATGGCGCGGTAGATCAGCCCCGTGTAGAAGTCCACGTTCGGGTAGAGGTTGCGCGAGACGAAGTAGTCGTCGGAGAGCGCGTGCTCCTCCAGCTTCAGCGCGATGTCCAGCAGCTCGTCGGACTTGCCGAGGGCCGAGAGGACGTCGTGCGCGGCGGCCTTGATGATCTTGGCGCGCGGGTCGAAGGACTTGTACACCCGGTGGCCGAAGCCCATCAGGCGGACGCCGTCCTCCTTGTTCTTCACCTTGCGGATGAAGGAGTCGACATCGCCGCCGTTGGCCTGGATGCCCTCCAGCATCTCCAGGACGGACTGGTTGGCGCCGCCGTGCAGCGGGCCCCAGAGCGCGGAGATACCAGCGGAGATCGAGGCGAACATGTTCGCCTGCGAGGAGCCCACCAGACGGACCGTGGAGGTCGAACAGTTCTGCTCGTGGTCCGCGTGCAGGATCAGCAGCTTGTCGAGCGCGGAGACGACGACCGGGTCGAGGTCGTACTCCTGGGCCGGGACCGAGAAGGTCATGCGCAGGAAGTTCTCGACGTAACCGAGGTCGTTGCGCGGGTAGACGAACGGGTGACCGATCGACTTCTTGTACGCGTACGCCGCGATGGTCGGCAGCTTGGCGAGCAGGCGGATCGTGGAGAGGTTGCGCTGCCGCTCGTCGAACGGGTTGTGGCTGTCCTGGTAGAACGTCGACAGGGCGCTGACCACGGAGGACAGCATCGCCATCGGGTGGGCGTCCCGGGGGAAGCCCCGGTAGAAGTTCTTGACGTCCTCGTGCAGCAGGGTGTGCTGCGTGATCTCGTTCTGGAACGTGGAGAGCTCGTCGACGGTCGGAAGCTCACCGTTGATGAGCAGGTACGCCACCTCAAGGAAGGTGGAGCGCTCGGCCAGCTGCTCGATCGGGTAGCCGCGGTAGCGCAGGATGCCCTGCTCGCCGTCGAGATAGGTGACGGCGGATTTATAAGCAGCGGTGTTGCCGTAGCCGCTGTCCAGGGTGACCAGACCGGTCTGGGCCCGGAGCTTCCCGATGTCGAAGCCCTTGTCGCCGACGGTGCTGTCGATCACCGGGTAGGTGTACTCGCCGTCGCCGTACCGCAGTACTACAGAGTTGTCGCTCACGTCATCCCTCACCGACGTAGTGCCTCATCTTCGAGGTGCCCTGACTGTCTCTACCATCCCCCAATTGGCTCTGGTGAGTGCACTCGGGGTCGACCATCGGGCCCATCGGCGGCACTGAGTGCCGCCAACTTGTTCATCCTGCCCCCTCCGTCCACCATCTGGAAGGGCTGTGTGACCTTTACGACTCATTTGATCGATCAAATTTCACTCACGGGGCGACGGGCCTTCACGAGAGGTACGCGCGACGGTCGCCGCCCGGCAGTGCCCGGGTTCCTCACAGTGGCCGTGGCGCGAGCCGGAAGTCGAGGGCCGTGCACCTGCGGCCCGCCGAGACCGTGCGGACCGCCTGGCCGATCGCCTTGCGGGAGCCGACGAGGACGACGAGCTTCTTCGCCCTGGTCACGGCCGTATACAAAAGGTTGCGCTGGAGCATCATCCAGGCTCCCGTGGTGACCGGGATCACCACGGCCGGGTACTCGCTGCCCTGGGACCGGTGGATCGTCACCGCGTAGGCGTGCGCCAGCTCGTCCAGTTCGTCGAACTCGTAGCCGACCTCCTCGTCCTCGTCCGTCAGGACCGTCAGCCGCTGGTCGACCGGGTCGAGCGCGGTGACGACGCCGACGGTGCCGTTGAAGACGCCGTTCTCGCCCTTCTCGTAATTGTTGCGAATCTGGGTGACCTTGTCGCCGACGCGGAAGACCCGGCCGCCGAAACGCTTCTCGGGCAGGTCGGGGCGGGCCGGCGTGATGGCCTGCTGGAGCAGCCCGTTGAGGTTGCCGGCGCCCGCCGGGCCCCGGTGCATGGGCGCCAACACCTGGACGTCCCGGCGCGGGTCGAGCCCGAACTTGGCCGGAATACGACGGGCCGCCACGTCGACCGTGAGCCGCCCGGCCTCCTCCGTGTCGTCCTCGACGAAGAGGAAGAAGTCCTTCATGTTGTCGGTGACCGGGTGCTGCCCGGAGTTGATCCGGTGCGCGTTGGTCACCACGCCGGACTGCTGGGCCTGGCGGAAGACCTTGGTGAGCCGGACCGCCGGGATCGGGCTGCCGTCGGCCAGGAGGTCACGGAGCACCTCGCCGGCGCCGACGCTGGGGAGTTGGTCGACGTCACCGACGAAGAGCAGATGCGCCCCCGGGGGCACCGCCTTCACCAGCTTGTTGGCGAGGAGGAGGTCCAGCATGGAGGCCTCGTCGACGACCACCAGATCGGCGTCCAGGGGGCGGTCCTTGTCGTACGCCGCGTCGCCGCCGGGCTTCAGCTCCAGCAGGCGGTGGACGGTGGAGGCGTCGGCGCCGGTCAGCTCGGAGAGGCGTTTGGCGGCGCGGCCGGTGGGGGCGGCGAGCACGACCTTCGCCTTCTTCGCGCGGGCCAGTTCGACGATCGAGCGGACCGTGAAGGACTTGCCGCAGCCGGGGCCGCCGGTGAGCACGGCCACCTTCTCGGTCAGCGCGAGGCGTACGGCCGCCTCCTGCTCCGGCGCCAGCTCCGCGCCCGTACGCCCCCTCAGCCACGCCAGCGCCTTGTCCCAGGCCACGTCGTGGAAGCCGGGCATCCGGTCCTCGCCGGTGCGCAGGAGACGCAGGAGCTGGGCGGAGAGGGAGAGTTCGGCGCGGTGGAAGGGGACGAGGTAGATGGCGGTGACCGGGTCGTCGTGCTCACCGTTCGGCCCGGGGACCTTCTCCCGTACGACGCCGGGGTCGCCCGAGTCCTCGTCCGGCAGGGCGAGTTCGGCCAGGCATTCGATGACCAGGCCCGTGTCGACCTGGAGGAGCTTGACCGCGTCGGCGATCAGCCGCTCCTCCGGGAGGTAGCAGTTGCCCTGGTCGGTCGCCTGCGAAAGGGCGTACTGCAGGCCCGCCTTGACGCGCTCCGGGCTGTCGTGCGGGATGCCGACGGACTGGGCGATCTTGTCGGCGGTGAGGAAGCCGATGCCCCAGACGTCGGAGGCGAGGCGGTACGGCTGGTTCTTCACGACCCCGATCGAGGCGTCGCCGTACTTCTTGTAGATGCGCACGGCGATGGACGTGGACACCTCGACCGTCTGGAGGAAGAGCATGACCTCCTTGATCGCCTTCTGCTCCTCCCAGGCGTCGGCGATCTTCTTGGTCCGCTTGGGACCGAGACCGGGGACCTC